>CAYWMC010000001.1:0-35027 GCA_964459345.1 uncultured Klebsiella sp.
AGGTGCAGTGCTTGTAATCAAGCAGTGGTACGACAACACAGCTAACAACCCGAACAACCCAGATCCAGATTTCTGGGTTGTAGAGGGCAGCCGTACAGCTGACGAAATGACTCACGCCTGGATTGCGATTACTCACCTGGACGATGCCGGTTACGCCGAAATCGTTGCACAGCGTGAAGCAGCAAAACAGCGTTCAGTAGCAGCTGAGTAATAGAGTGATTGGATGTTCAGGCGAAAGCCTGAACATCCTGTAAAAAGAAAGGGCCGAAGACTTCTGTCTCCGGCCCTTTTTGTTTGCCCCTGAAAAACCAATGCCTCTGGTCCACAAATAAAAAAGCCGCCTGATCCATCATGATCAGGCGGCTTGCTCTTGCGTCAAGTCTGTATCAGTCAGCTTTGTGGTAAGTGAAGTAGCCAGTGAACATCTCATCCTTGCTGGTGAGACCTGCGCGAATCTCTGCATCCGGGTCAGGATTGAAGGGATTGGAGATGGTGTTGTCGAAAGCTCCGGTGACATGCACCTTGCTGCCAGCGGGCACTTCTACGGGCTCATCCAGAACATAATGCGGCTGCCACCCATAGTTGTAGGCAGGCACGCTCAGAATGTCCTGCATGGTGCCATCGGGGAATTCCACACTGAACTTCATCTTCTTGCCACGTGCATTCATTTTCGCGCGCACGCCCGTAATTACCACCGCTTCTTCAAAAACGTGCTCAGCATGGGCAGGAATCTCATGCTCATTGGGTGGCAGCAACAAGTCTGGTGCGGATACTGCCTGCACAAGTCTTTGTTTCAGTCCATCAACTTCAGAGGCATCGGCGAAGTAAAGACCGATCTTGGTTGCATCGACCAGCTCTGCACCAATGCCAACAAAGTGAAATTGCAGAGATAGCTTGTGACCCTTGGGAATGAAGACAGCAGTTCCTTCAGGAAACTGTGTGGCAGTGGGCTTGCCAGGCGTATAGCCGTCCAGGAAGATTCGTGTGGACGTGCTGGCATTGCGCTCCTCACCCCAGAAATCTTCGCCAGGTGCTGTTACAAAGCCCATCAGGTGATGAAGGGCACTCGTTGCATCAGGGCGATACTGCACAGCAGTAACCCACTTGTCTTCTGTAAATGGCAGCTCTACGTCGGAATATACGTAATCCAGAATGCCAGTTGCCGGAATTTCCTGAGGAGGCGCAGTGACTACCAGATCTGGCTCGCCCAGTATCCAGTCCTTGCTCTCCTCATAGACGAAAGCCTCCAGTGGATCTACCGGGCCGTCGCCACGAGGCGCCCCAGCATTGAACCAATGCACGAGAGTCTGAATATCCTCTGTTGCGATATAGCGTGCGGTGGTGGTATGCCCGATGCTCGGATCTACCTGCGCCGGCGGCATGCGCTTGTTGAGCAGGACTTCTCTGATCATGGGCGACCAGCCAAGTAGCGAGACATACTTGTCGATCGCAAAAGGTCCGACGCCGAATTGCCTGTGGCATGAAGCGCAGTTCTCAATGATGATCGGCGCCACTTCCGTGGCGTAATCCGGAACCTGCGCGGCATGCATTTCCTTGACGGGGTATTCAATCAGGCAGTCGGCAGTATTGGTTGTCTTGACCGTATCCCGCAGAGTGGTGCTCAGCAAACCCGCCAAGGTTGCATCCAGCTGCTCACCAACCGCCCCCACATAGAACAGAGACAGACGATCAGGGTTGAGCACTCTGACATCGCCGGCGCTACTGATTCCCAGCGCTTCAGAGATCAGTTGACCATTGTCCTGCAGGATAGGCAGAGAGACATTCAGTTCGCGCAGGGCCTGTCTGTCCAGATTCTGAGAATCCAGCAACAGAAATTCGATGCCTTGCTCGGCATAGCGATTGTGCAGATCCTGATACTGCGCCAGCGTTGCATCCATGCCCTGGCAGGATTGCGAATAGGACATCAGAACAACGGCCTTGCGATGCTGATACCGGCTCAGCTGATGGAACTCTCCATCACTGTCCAGGAGCGCAAAATCGCCCGTTCTATCCAGAGCGGCACTCGCGGCCCCGGATGCCAATGCGATAAATGCACCCAAACACGATGCTTGAACTTTTTTCATGGCACTACGTACCTCTACATGAAGCAATATGGATAGACGTCATGCATGTAGATCAACGCATGGGATAATTGCTTACATGCTGAGTGGCAGAACGGCCGCGATTGCGCTCTGATTGTGTCAAGCCACCCAACGCAGGTCCTCCTTGATTGAAGATGCCGCCACGCAGCACAAATTCAAGGTATTTCATTTCGTCATCAAGATAGTTGGTCTTGTCTGTAAACGAGGCCAAGGCACTTTCGATTGCCGCTTCTCGATCCGGAACATCCGGATGGGCCAACAGGTCACCGATCACCACTTTCAATACCGAAATATTGTCCAGTACGTACGCAGCACCAGGATGAAAGCTGTATACGTTCGGGGCAATCGCCGGCATGGTAGGAATATCGGTCGGCAGGGACATGAGGCTGCCGTGCGTGGGCGCAACCTTCTCCTGAAACAGCGCGATTACAGCAGCGATACCCGCCTCTACTTCTGCATCACTGGCGGCCAGAATGGTAGCCTCCAAGGCCGCGATCTGCAGCCATTGAGAGGCCCAGGTCAGCCCGCTCAACTGCGGAAAACCTACCCGGAAGGCATAGGCGTAAGGGTGCTCAGAAAGCAGTTCAGGCGACTTCGGAAGTGCCGGCACGGACAGAGAATCTTCACTGAGATACTCGGCCAGTGCTTCTTCCACGGCGGTATGCTTGTCGATCACATTGTTGTCGAGATAGATGTCCAGAAGTGTGATGCCAAACTGGCGACCGCGTTCAAGAACGGCCACCGCGTTGTCAGGAATATTGCCGTTGGCTTCCAGCACACTCGCCACTTCGTCATCCGCAAACTGATCACGAATCATGGACTGCAAGCCAGGCGTTGCACGGCTTTCAAAAACCCGGAATGGTCCGAGCATGGCCATGTGGTTGGTGGACGTGTGATAGTGGGAGAATTCAGCCTGGGCAAGCTCCACAATCTCTTCACGCAACAGCACTTTGCCGAATTGCGATTCAGTCGATTCGTTGCTGACGACGATCTCGTCAAAAACCGCAGCCTGCAGAACTTCGGAGGCATTCAAATACTGCGCGAGAGCAGGAAACCGAGCTTCCATTATCCCCGCTGACTGAGCTTGCAGTGCCGAGGGCACGACCGCCCCCGCAAATGAGAATCCGATCAGTAATCCCTGAAGAACCTTGTGCATTGTAACCCCCGCAAATGTCTGATTTTCAGGCGGGTTGTCCCGCCTGTATAAACGGCCCAAGGATAAAAGCCCGGGCCGTTTAAGTCCATCCTCAATCAGGGCAAAGGTTTGGCAATGTGTGACATTCAATCAATCTGCCGGCGGCGGCAACGGCTCCGACCGCAGGAAACGGATCAAATCTGCATGATACTGATCAGGAATCTCGAAATGCGGATTGTGACCGATGCCTGGATAGAGAATCAGCTCGGCATTGGGGATCGTTTCTGACACGTGCCGGGCCAGATCCGCATAGTTCGGCGTCAGGTTGTCCTGTGCGCCACCAATGACCAGTGCTTTGGCCTGAATGTGTTGCCAGTCGTAGACGACGGGGTCAAGGAACAGTATCTGCTGCTGCCAGGTGCGGATGCGTGCCAGCAGCGGCCACTCAGCGATAAGTGTCTGGCCGTACTGGTAGTGGACCCACTCGAGATACTTGTTGTCCCAGGTAGGGTAGTAGCTCATGTGGTTGCGAAGAATGCTCTGATAGGTCGTGTTGGTCAGCGTGGCCTGGTAGAGCTCTTCGAAGTCGCGCCAGGGACGGCCCTGACGCTGGTCTGTCAGACCGATCTGATTCACCAGCGCCACGTGCGTAGTGGCATTCGGATAGGTCATCGCAAAGCGGCTTGCCACCATCCCGCCCATGGAATGGCCGACGATGGCAGCCTTCTCGACACCGACGTGATCCAGCAGGCGCTTGGAGTCGAGCGTGAAGATGTGCAGGTTGTAGGGAATGTCGAGTTTGGATGAACGACCGTAGCCAATACGATCCGGCACCAGTACCCGGAAACCCGCTTCGCTGAGGGCGGTGATTGTGACTTCGAAGCCCTTGCCCGCGAAATTCATCCCGTGGAACAGCATGGCTGTCTGGCCATTGGGCGTGCCGGTTGGAGCCACGTCCATATAGGCCATGCGACCATCCTGCCCGAAATGCTGCACGTCGAGGTACTGCACTGGATGCGGATACGGCACTTCCTCCAGTGTGGACGAGATTGGTCCCCAGTCTGCGGGTGCCTCACTGGGTGGTGTGTCAGCCTGTGCGTGCAGCTGTGCACTGCCAGTCAGCAGTGTGGCTGCAAAGACCAGCCCGGCGAGCTGTCTGAATCGGAACGACGTATACATTCAAGACTCCTTGTTGTTGTGTTGACCTGCAAATTTCGACGCCTGCTGCACGACCCGCATGACAGCTATTCTGCCTTGTGTGCCAGCTTCAGACCCATCTTGAGAATGCGACCCTGCTCGGCAGCCGCCACGGTCCAGAAAAATCCCTGCCACTCGATCTGATCGCCGACAACGGGCTTGCCTCCCATCTTGTCGCTGAAGAACTCCCCGATGGTCGCATCTTCGCGACACTCCTGCAGGGACAATCCATACACCGGGGCAAGATCCATCAAACGGGCATTGGCATCCAGAATGAAATCGCCGAAGAACCAGTTGTCCATATTGGACACGGGCGCCTGACTGAAAAGCTTGCCCAACTCCGGCAGATCATGCTCGTGACCGATGATACAGAGAATATCATCTGCCATCAGCCGTGTACTGCCACTGGGGTGGAGCAATTCACGCCCCCTGAAAAGAGCGGCAATCCTGGTACCTTCAGGCATGTGCAGGCGGCGCAGCTCGGTGTTGATGCACCACTTTTCTGCGCCCAGACGATAAACAAACATCTCCCATTGGCTGGTGGGATGTATTTCGAGCCCGGTGCGGGCGATCGGAGAAGGCTGGGGGGGCACCTCGACGCGTGCGAACCTGGTGGCAAATGGCAGCGAACTGCCCTGCAGCAGCAAGGACACCAACACAACGAAGAATGCCAGATTGAAATACAGCTGGGAGTCCGGCAGTCCCGCCATGATCGGGTAGACCGCGAGAATGATGGGCACGGCGCCCCTGAGCCCAACCCAGGAAATAAACCATCGCTCGCGCGTCTTGAAACGCCTGAAAGGAGCAAGACTCAGCCACACCGCGATCGGCCTTGCGAACAGAATCATCCACAGCGCCAGCAACAAGCCTGGCAGCGCGATTGGCGCCAGCTCGCTTGGCGTGAGCAGCAGCCCCAGCACAAGGAACATGCCGATCTGGCTCATCCACGCCAGGCCATCAAATATGGCCAGGATCGAGGTGCGGCTGCGAATGGGACGATTGCCAAGCAACAGCCCGCAGATGTAGATCGCGAGAATGCCGCTGCCGCCCACCATATTGGTAAAGGCGAACAACAGCAGGCCACCGCTCAGGGCCAGAAGGGGATAGAGACCGTTGGCCAACACACTGCGGTTGATCAGCTTCCACAACAGCCACCCGCCGCCCAGCCCCAGAGCAACGCCCAGTCCAAACTGCTGCACCAGACTGAGCAGGAAGATCATGCCGATATCGGTTTGCCCAGACCCGATCACTTCTATGAAAGTGATCGTCAGAAACACCGCCATCGGGTCATTGCTGCCGGACTCTATTTCCAGGGTGGCTCCGACACGTTCGTTCAGACTGCGCTGACCGAGCAGGGAGAACACGGCGGCCGCGTCAGTGGATCCCACGATGGCACCGATCAGCAGCCCTTGCAGCAGCGTCAGGTCGAACAGCCAGGCGGCGACATAACCCGTCAATCCGGCTGTAATCAGAACGCCGACAGTGGCAAGCGACAAGGCTGGCCCCAGAGCAACGCGGAACGTGGCAGCACGCGTGCGCATGCCGCCGTCCAGAAGAATGATTGCCAGAGCGAGGTTGCTGGCAAGATAGGCCAGCGAGTAGTCGTCAAACTGAATGCCGCCTATCCCGTCTTCCCCGGCCAGCATCCCGACCCCCAGAAAGATGACCAGGATGGGAATGCCAAGACGTGAGGAAAGAGAACTGACCAGAACACTGAAGCCAACCAGCAAGGCGCCAATCAGGAAGAAATTGTTGATCGTGCCTGCATCCATTCAGCTGTCTCCAGGTACTCAGCCAAATGGATGCCGCAGGATGATGGTCTCTTCGCGATCCGGTCCGGTAGAAATGATGTCAACGGGCGCTTCGATGATCTTTTCGATGTAGCGGATATAGTCCAGCGCGTTCGCAGGCAGCTGATCCAGACTCTTGATGCCGACTGTGGACTCGCTCCAGCCTGGCAGCTCGACATAGACGGGCTCCAGGTTCTGGTAGCTGTCCATGTTCATCAGCGAGGAAGAGGCATCTGCGTCGACACCCTTGTAACCCGTGCACACCTTGATTGTTTCCAGCCCATCGAGCACGTCGAGCTTGGTCAGGCATATGCCAGAGACAGAATTGATTCGAATGGCCAGACGCACGGCAGCAGCATCAAACCAGCCGCAGCGACGGTCGCGGCCAGTGGTGGCGCCTTTTTCCTTGCCCACGGCGGCAAGATGCGCGCCGGTCTTGTCGAACAATTCCGTTGGAAACGGACCTGAACCGACGCGGGTTGTATAAGCCTTGGTAATGCCGAGGACGTAGTCCAGATACAAGGGACCATAACCACTGCCCGTCGCGGTTCCACCCGCTGTTGTATTGGATGACGTGACGAAGGGGTAAGTACCGTGGTCGATATCGAGCAGGGAACCCTGAGCGCCTTCAAACAGGATATTGTCATTGGCCTTGCGGTGCGAGTGCAGGATCTCGATGGTATCGCTCACCATCGGCTTGATCTGCTCGCCCAGGGCAAGACTCTTTTCCAGCGTGCTGGCGAAATCGATGGTCTCGACGCCGTAGTAATTCTTGAGCATGAAGTTGTGATACTCGAGCACTTCCTCAAGTCGCGCAGCAAAGTGTGCCTGGTTGAAGAGCTCGCCAACGCGGATGCCGCGACGGGCCACCTTGTCTTCGTAAGCCGGGCCGATGCCGCGACCGGTAGTGCCAATCTTGTCGCTGCCAAGACGCTTCTCGCGGGCCTGATCCAGTGCCGCGTGGGATGGCAGAATCAAAGGGCAGGATGCGCTGATCTTGAGCTTCGGGCGCACCACGACGCCACGCTCCTCAAGCCGGGTGATCTCTGTAATCAGCGCCTCCATGCTCAGCACGACGCCATTGCCGATGATGCAGGTGACGTTGTCGCGAAGAATCCCGGACGGCAACAGGTGCAGTACCGTCTTCTCGCCCTTGATGACCAGTGTGTGCCCCGCGTTGTGGCCTCCCTGGAAGCGTGCGACAACGGCAGCCTGCTCTGTGAGCAGATCCACGATCTTGCCCTTGCCTTCGTCTCCCCACTGCGTACCCAGTACAACGACACTTCTTCCCATTTGTGATCTTCTCTTCTTTGAAAACTTCATTGGAGACAGGCGCTTCGCTGCGGCGAAGCACTTGTCACTATATGCTCTGCAGCTGCCACTGGCCCTGCAACTTCACGATACGGCGATTACAGCCAAGTTGCCTGAAATCCTCTGGCAACGGCGACTTGTCAGTCATATCTACCACAACACGCTCACCCTGCTGACGCAGGCTGGCAATCAATTCCTGCAACTGCAAATCATCGTCTGCGGGGGCTGACACCGCCTGCCGACGCACGAATACTTCCTTGCTCAAACGCGCGAGCACCTTGAGATCAGCATCAAATCCAGAGGCCGGACGCGCGCTGCCGAATGCAGCGCCGATGTCGTCGTAGCGACCCCCTTGGGCAACTGCTCTGCCGTACCCCGGTGTATAGGCCGCAAACACGGTTCCCGTGTGGTACTCATAGCCTCGCAATTCACACAGATCGAAGCCGAGAGACAACTCTGGCAAGCGCCTTTTCACCGCCCTGGCGATCTGCTCCAGCTCCGCCAGCGCAAGGCGAACGTTTTCCGGGGCCCTGGCAAACAGTCGCAGCGCATCGGCCAGAACCGATTCGTCGCCACTCAGGCGGGAGAGTTCGCTCAGCATCGAGCGGATACCCGGGTCTGCCACATCGCGCAGCAGAAGCTGACCAATCTCTTCGTAGGCCTTGCGCTGCAAGGCATCAAACAGTTCGCTTTCACTTTCGGCGGGCATCCCTGATGCCTTCACCAGACTGCGGAAGATGCCGACATGCCCGAGCACCACATGCACGTCGCTGATGGTGGCGGCTCGCAGTGTTTCCTGCATCAGGCAGATCAGTTCGATATCGCAGCCAACCCCCGCGTGACCGAACATTTCGGCACCAATGCGGATAGGCACGCGCGATGCCAGAAGTCCACGCGGCAAGGTGTGCAGGACATGGTCTGCATAGCACAGGCGCACGGGCAGGTGCTCCGCATCCTTGCGGCGACCCAGGCAATGCGCATCGATCCGCGCTACCTGCGGGGTGATGTCTGCGCGCACGCCCATCATCCGGCCGGTCAGCTGATCGGTAATCTTGAACGTGTGCAGGTCGAGATCATGAGAGGATCCAACCAGCAGAGAATCGAGGTACTCGATCAGCGGAGTGATCACCAGCTCGTAACCCCAGCCCGCATAGAGATCAAGAATGCGACGCCGCAGAGTCTCCAGCTTGAAGGCCTCGTCAGGCAGTATTTCCTCTACGCCTTCGGGGAGCAACCATCGATTCCGCGCTGTCATTGTCGAGTCCTGAATCCAATCCTGTCAAAGTGAGTCTTGCCGCCTGTTGTCCGGCGCAAAATGCGCTATCTCCAGACGGACAAAGACCAGCAGCAGGAGCGCCTGCTGCTGGTCCTTTCCCACGCATTACTGCGCTATGGTGCTGCCACGCATGTATTTGAAGTATTCGCTGTCCGGGTCTACCAGCAGCACATCGCCCTTGTTCGAGAAGCTCTCCTGGTAGGAGTTGATGCTGCGGGTAAACGCATAGAATTCTTCATTCTTGGAGTACGCTGCCGCATAAGTGGCCGCTGCTATTGCATCGCCTTCGCCGCGGATGCGCTCGGCATCACGATAAGCCTCGACGAGAAGAACCGCTTCCTGACGATCGGCATCCGCTTCAATGCCAATGGCCAGCTCGTTGCCGCGCGAGCGCAGCTGCTGAGCTTCGCGCTGCCGTTCGGAAGTCATCCGCTCATACACGGATGAGCGCACGTCCAGAGGCAGTTCGATCTGCTTGACCCGCACATCGATCACTTCGATGCCGTATTCCTCGGCCGTTGAGAGATTCAATTCCCGGGTCAGCTCTTCCATCAGCAAGTCACGCTGACCAGACACCACTTCCTGCAGGTCACGTTCGCCGAACTTGTTGCGCAGACCGTCATTGATTCGCTGCGCCAGCAGATTGCTGGTGCGGCTCTCTTCTCCCGAAGATGAACGGTAGAACTGCGCCACGTTCACGATGCGCCACTTGGCGAAGGAATCCACCACCAGTGCCTTCTGCTCGAGAGTGAGGTAACGCTGTGCTTCGGCAGTTACCGTCAGCACGCGGCCATCGAACTTGCGCACGGTATTGACCCACGGCATCTTGAAGTGCAGACCCGGCTCAAGATCGGCTTCCACGATATTGCCGAAACGCAGCAGAATCGCCCTTTCCGTCTCGCGGACGACGAACACGGCGTCCGAGGCTGCGATAAACAGGAAAAACACCAGAATTCCAGCAAATGCATTCTTCATCAGCGTGCTCCTCGTGCAGGAACCGGTTGCAGGCGTGCCCTGTCAGCGTCTGTGACTGAGAGTTCGCGTGTTACCTGGTCGGAAATTTCGCGCAGCTGCTGTGGCGTCAGTTGCGCCGCGGCACTTGCAGACGTTGCTGTGCTTTGTTCGATGATCTTGTCCAGCGGCAGATAGAACATGCTGTTGCCCCCTTCGACATCGATCAGCACTTTGCTGCTGTTGCTCATGACTGCCTGCATGGCGTCAATGTACAGACGCTCACGCGTGACTTCCGGCGCTTTCTCGTACTCGGTCAGCAACTGCTCGAAGCGGGCTGCTTCACCTTCCGCACGGGCAACTACCTGATCGCGATAGGCATTGGCCTGTTCGATGATGCGCTGTGCTTCACCACGGGCAACGGGCACCACGCGGTTGGCATAGGCCAGCGCTTCGTTCTGAACGCGCTGCTCGTCTTCACGCGCCTTGATCACATCGTCGAACGCACCCTGCACAGCATCGGGCGGCTGTGCGTTGCGGACGGTAACTTGCTGAATCAGGATGCCGGAATCATAGCTTGCCATGTAGCGCTGCAAGCGATCCCTGACCTCTGCTGCCACATCTGCTCGTCCCTGCGTCAGCACGCGATCCATGGTAGTACCGCCCACAACATGGCGGATGGCGGATTCGGCCGCGTGGTCAAGGCTGACCTCGGGATCTCGCACCACAACTACAAATTTCACGGGATCTTCAATCAGGTACTGGACGTCGATGGAGACGTTCACGATGTTTTCATCGGTAGTCAGCATGTCTCTGGCGTAGGAGCGGGTGTTCACGCGGGAGACATTCACTTTCTGAACGGTATCGATGAGGGGCGGGTTCCAGCTCAGGCCTGGCATGACCACTTCACTGCGCAGGGCGCCAAAACGCATCACGACACCACGCTCGGATTCGTCGACCGTGTAGAAACCCATGGCAGCCCACATGACGACAACTACCGCCAGCGCACCACCCAGCAGCCCGCCCGATACACCAGGAGCATTGCCTCCGCCGGTGCCACCACTGGAAGAACCGCCGGATTTGCCACCGAACAGACTGTTCAGCTTGCGGGAAACCTTCTTGATAACTTCATCAATATCGGGCGGCCCCTGATCACCACCCCCGCGGCCACCTCCGCCCCAGGGATCGTTCCCATTGCCTTTGTTTCCAGGTTCATTCCAAGCCATTGGCTTCTCCATACCCCAAAAATGCGGGGGTGATTTTAACGAATTATTGTTGATTAACCCAGCTTTTTACCCGACGGCCTTCGGGGCAAGCCCCTCGTCCTCGAGTAGTCGATCAAGATCGTTGCGTGGCAGCCTGATTGCCAGAGAGACCAGCCCGTCAGAATTCACTTCCTCGCCATGAACGGCGCCCCGGGCATAGAGACGAGCGCGCAATCGCCCCTGATCAGGGCGCAATTCAATCTGTCGTTCGACGACGTCTTGACCGAGCAATTCACTGATCGCTTGCAGAAGCAGTGGCATGCCAGCGCCGGTGCGCGCGGAAAGCCATATCCGCACCGGTTTGCCGCTCTGATCTCTCTCCAGCACAGGCTCGCGTTCGGCAAGCAGATCAATCTTGTTGTAGACGAGCAGGCAGGGCACCTGCGCTGCATCGATCTCTTCCAGCACTTCGTTGACCTGTTCCGTAAAGAATTCGTGATGCTCGTTGGCGGCATCGATCACATGCAAGAGCAGGTCGGCACGCGTCGTCTCTTCCAGTGTGGCACGGAATGCTTCTACCAGTTTGTGCGGAAGATGACTTATGAACCCTACTGTATCCGCAAGGATAGCCGCTCCGAAACTGGGCAGCTGAATGCGTCGCAAGGTGGAATCCAGTGTCGCGAACAACTGATCCGCTGCATAGGTTTCGGCACCCGCCATGGCATTGAAGAGCGAAGACTTGCCCGCGTTGGTATAGCCAACCAGGGAAATTGTGGGAATATCGGCGCGGCTGCGGGACCTGCGCCCCTGCTCGCGCTGTGCACGAACCTTTACCAGCCCCTTGTTGATGTTCTTGATTCGCTGCCGAATCATGCGCTGGTCGAGTTCCAGCTGCGTTTCGCCCGCACCGCGAAGCCCGATACCACCCTTCTGGCGATCAAGGTGGGTCCACCCACGTTTCAGGCGGGTAACTGTGTGCTCCAGCTGTGCAAGCTCAACCTGCAGCTTGCCCTCATAGCTGCGCGCTCGCTGCGCGAAAATATCCAGAATCAGCCCCGTCCGATCAAGCACTCTGCATTGCAGATGCTTTTCCAGATTGCGCTCCTGGCTGGGACTCAGGGAATGATTGAACAGGACAAGCTCGGCCTGATGCTCCTTCACAGCAGCGGCTATTTCGTCGAGTTTTCCAGAACCAACGAAATGCCCCGCGTCGGGCTTCTTGCGAGTGCCTTTTATGAAAAGTACAGGGATAGCGCCTGCGGATCGCGCCAGCTCCTCGAACTCCAAAGGGTCCTCCTGATCCTGTTCCGCTTCCAGATCAATATGCACGAGGACTGCGGTTTCACCGCCATCGGGTCTTTCAAAGAACAACAATGCACCTCAGGTCAGGCTACATTCCCTGGCGCTTCTTCCTCTTCGTCCGCTGGCATATCGCCTGAGCCTTGTGTCGGAATCTTGACCGAGCGGGCGGGGACTACTGTGGAAATCGCGTGTTTGTAAACCATCTGATTCACTGCATTCTTCAGCAGTATCACGAACTGGTCGAAGGATTCGATCTGCCCCTGCAGCTTGATGCCGCTGACCAGATAAATGGACACGGGGATTCGCTCCTTGCGAAGCACGTTCAAGAAAGGGTCTTGTAGAGAATGCCCTTTTGACATTTACTTTCTCCTTGGTTTTTTGATTTGAGCTGGAATACCCAGCGGTTTGCGTCCAAACAGTCTCTATATTGCGATCCGATCAACAAACTTCAAGACCAGTTCGAGAGTCTCCGGGTTTTCGCTGTCAAAATCACGCAAATTTTCCCAACTGCGCAGCCACGTAATTTGCCTTTTCGCCAGTTGTCGTGTCGCAATGATACCTTGTTCCACCATGCCATCAAAGCTCAATTCTCCCTCGATGTACTGCCATACCTGGCGATATCCAACGGCTCTCATCGATGGCAGTGCGAGCGTGAGATCGCCACGCGCGCGCAGCCTTTGAACCTCATCCACCAACCCATCAGCAATCATTTTCAGGAAGCGCGCCGCTATCCTGTCATGGAGTACGCCACGCGATCCCGGCTGGATCGACAGAAAATGCAAGTCGAATGGAATGTCGGCAAGGCCAGGCTCGGCACGACTCTCAAGGTGCCACTGTGTCATCGATTTGCCTGACACAAGGAAGATCTCCAGCGCACGTTGAAGGCGCTGTGGATCATTGGGATGAATGCGCGCAGCCGATTCCGGATCCACTTCCTGCAACTGAGCATGGACATGGGCCCAGCCACTGGACTGCGCCATATCGGCGATGCGCTGCCGAACCAGAGCGTCTGCGCCAGGCATCTGCGCAAGACCGTCGCGCAGCGCCTTGAAGTAAAGCATGGTGCCGCCCACCAGAAGCGGAATTCTGCCACTGCGCTGGATATCCGCCATCTCGCGCAGCGCATCGCTGCGAAACTGCGATGCAGAGTAAGCCAGTGCAGGATCCAGAAAATCGAGCAGACGATGCGGCGCCACCGCCAGTGTGGCTGCATCAGGCTTGCCAGTGCCGATGTCCATGCCACGGTAGATCTGCGCGGAATCCACATTGATGATTTCGCAGGGCAGACGCTTGACGATTTCGATTGCCAGCGCGGTCTTGCCTGACGCGGTGGGTCCGAGCAGGCAGACTGCAGGATAGCGTAGCGTGTGGGCCGCTTCGTTCATGTGGCCAGCCTACTGTCCACGCAGGAACAGTTTGTCCAGCTGGTCAAGGCTCTGCAGCACCCAGGTCGGGCGACCGTGATTGCATTGTCCACTGCGCTCCGTGCGCTCCATGTCACGCAGCAGCGCATTCATTTCCGCGATACTGAGCTGCCTGTTGGCGCGCACTGACCCATGACACGCCATCGTGGCAAGCAATTCGTCCTGATGATTGCGGATGCGCTCGCTGCTGCCGTGCTCCAGCACATCGGCCAGCACATCACGCACCAGTTGCTCGATATCGGCGCCCGCCAGGATGGTGGGCACCTGACGCACAACGATTGACTCCGTGGCCACCCGTTCCACGCCAAGCCCAAGTGCCAGCAATGCGTCTGCCTGATGTTCCGCACAGTCCGCTTCGGCCTGACTGACGGCGATGGACAGAGGCACCAGCAATGGCTGTGCGCGAATGCCTTCGTGCTGCGCTGCCGCCTTCATGTGCTCATAGGTAATGCGCTCATGGGCAGCATGCATGTCAACGATGATCAGCCCCTGTCTGTTCTGCGCAAGGATGTAGATGCCGTGCAGCTGAGCGATGGCGAAACCCAAAGGGGGCACGTCATCGTCTTTGTGCAGCGCGGAGTAGACGGCCAGCTGATCAGCTACCTGTCCTGCAGACGCCGGTGACGACCAGGCGCCTGCAGATGCCCAGGGAGAGCTCAGGGGGACTCCTGCCTCTGGCGCCCCGAACTGCATGCGGTTCTGCACGGCTTCCGCATTGCCGAATACAGGGGCACGTGGCACCCAGGACTCCGGTTCCGCAGTCGCAAAACCCTGCGCCAGGCCCGCGGCCAGACGATCCTGCGGCCGCTGCTGTGCAAGCGCCTTGTGCAAGGCGCGAAACAGGAAGTCATGCACCAGGCGCCCGTCACGAAAGCGCACTTCATGCTTGGTTGGATGCACGTTCACATCCACCAGTGCCGGCTGCAGTTCGAGATACAGCACAAACGCCGGGTGGCGACCGTGAAACAACACATCCTGATAGGCCTGCTTGACCGCATGGCTGACCAGTTTGTCGCGAATGATGCGGCCGTTCACATAGAAATACTGCAGATCGGCCTGGCTGCGCGAGAAGGTGGGCAGACTGACCCAGCCCCACAGGCGCAGTCCTGCCGCCTCGACATCCACGTGCAGAGAATTTTCGACAAAGGCCGGCCCGCACACGAGGGCCACGCGTCGCTGCATCTCCTGCATCGATTGCGCCGCCTGCAGGTGGTGAATCGCGCGTTGATTGTGGCGCAGCATGAAACTGACATCGAAGCGACTGAGCGCCAGACGCTTCACAACGTCGTCGATGCGCTCGAACTCTGTCTTCTCGGTGCGCAGGAATTTCTTGCGGGCAGGGGTGTTGAAGAACAGATCCCGTACCTCGACAGTGGTGCCTCGAGGATGCGCGGCTGGTGACACGGCGGCAGCCATCTCCTGCCCTTCTGCTTCCACCCGCCAGGCCGTCTCATCGACAGCACCACTGGCGCGGGACACAAGTTCAAGACGGGATACCGAGCAGATACTCGCCAGCGCCTCGCCGCGAAAACCCAGGCTGGCGATATTCTCAAGGTCATCGAGATTGGCAATCTTGCTGGTGGCATGGCGGCTCAGGGCCAGACCCAGGTCATCCTTGTCGATTCCGGAGCCGTTGTCGCGAATGCGGATGAGCTTGGTGCCCCCCTGCTCGATATCGATCTCGACCCGGTCGGCACCCGCATCCAGACAGTTCTCCAGCAGTTCCTTGACCACGGAGGCGGGTCGTTCGACAACTTCGCCGGCTGCGATCTGATTCGCCAGGCGCTGGCTGAGTAGAGCTATTCGTTTCATGGAGAGTCGCAGGCCGCAGGCCGGAATTTCGCTCAGGGAGCGGGGATCGTCAGAACCTGCCCCACGTGAATGACATCGTTGCGCAGATCATTGGCGGCACGCAGGCTGGACAGACTGACACGGTAGCGCGCCGCAATGCCCGAGAGAGTATCACCCCGCTGCGCCTTGTGCTGCACCTCCGGCGCGTCCGGCAGGGAGAATCCGCCGGGAATGCGCAGTTCCTGACCGACATGAATGACGTCATTCTTCAGATTGTTGTGCTCGCGCAGCTCCCGTGTACTGACCCCGTTGCGCTGGGCGATGACCGACAGGCTGTCGCCGCGTCCGACCACGTGGGTGCCACCGATGCTGCCACTGCTGCTGACCGCGCGACTCTGACCGAAGTCCGGTTTGATGTTGTTGGCCTTCTGCCAGGCCAGCAGTGTGTCCTCGGGCGGGCTGGCGACGAAGTAGTTCATCACGCCCTGCACGATCCCGTCAGCCAGACGTCGCTGATAACTGGAAGAATTGAGCTTGCGCGCCTCGTCCGGATTGGACAGGTAGCCCGTTTCGATCAGCAACGAGGGGATGTCCGGCGAGCGCAGCACCCAGAGATTGCCCTGCTGTGTCTTGTCGCGCCGCAACGTAGCCACACCCTTCAGGGAGTCCAGAATATGGCTGCCCGCGGTGATGCTCTGCTCGATGCTCCACGCCATGGACAAGTCCAGCAGCGTGCGCGCCAGGTCATCCTCGATGTTGCGCAGACTGGTGTCCCCCGCAACGCCGCCCAGCAGATCTGCGCTGTTCTCCTTTTCCGCGACACGCCGGGAGTTTTCGTCTTCAGCAATTTTTTCGGAGAGCGCATACACCGTGACACCTTCCGCGCGGGAGGTGCTGTAGGAATCAGCATGGATCGACAGGAAGATGTCCGCGCGCTGCTGCCGGGCAATCTGGGGGCGCCGCTGCAGCTGGACGGAGTAATCACCGTCGCGCACCATCACCGGCTGGAAACCGGGCACCGTCAGCAGGCGGTCGTATATCGCACGGGAAATGGCCAGAGCCACATCCTTCTCGCGGATCTTGCGGTCATAGGCCAGCGCTCCCGGGTCTTCTCCCCCATGTCCCGCATCAATCGCCACGATGATGTCGCGCTGGGCAGACACCGGAGCCTGCGGCGCTTCCACTGTCTGCGCTACTGCAGGCGCCTGTCCGGCTTCGTAGAGATCCACCACCAGCCGGTTCTTGTTCTCGGCATTGGCTTCCAGCGTAAAGCTGCTGGGATTGACGGTTCTGGCAAGATCGAGCACGAGACGCACGTCTGTCTCATTGCGCACTGCACTGCGAATGCCGGTTACGGGACTGTCCTTGAAATCCAGCGCAGACAGGCTGGCGCTGACACGCGTGTTGCGGATGTCGATCACGATGCGGGCAGGATTTTCCAGAGCGAAGACGCTGTACTGCGACAGCTCATCCATATCCAGCACAACGCGCGTGTAATCCGGGGCACTCCACAGGCGGACATCTTCGACTTCGGCCGCGGACAGGAGGGAAAGGGGTGCGCAGGTCAGCAGTGCCGACACGAGCAGCATGCGGCCAGCGCTGCGCAGGCTTGCCGCCAGGAGGAGTGCCCTGTTGCGTACGCAAAAAATTGTCAGTGCCATCAAGGTCCAGCGTTCCATGTTGCAGTCATTTCAGTCAGTCGGCGCGCCATTTCGGCGCCTTTTGTCGAGCGCGCATGCCAGTGAATCAGTCGCCCCGGGCCGGCATTTTCAAGGGAGAGCTCCAGGTCTGGAGCAGGTAAAAACCCCCGGCCTTTCTCCGCCCACTCCACCACGCAAAGATTCACTTCTTCAAAATATTCCAAAACTCCAAGAAATTCAACTTCTTCCGGGGTGTTTATGCGATAAAGGTCGAAGTGATAGATCGAATACCTTGTCTCCTCATAGGGTTCCACCAAAGTGTAGGTAGGACTTTTGACAGCGCCCTGATGGCCATAGCCCCGCAACAAGCCCCGCGTCAGCGTGGTTTTGCCAGCCCCGAGGTCCCCCGATAGAAACAATCGCCCCCCCGTGCAGACGCGCTCCGGGCTGCCGTCTGCAGCGGGAGTACTGGTCACCAGCGCGAGCAGGCGCCCCATCTCCACCGTGGCTTCCTCGTCGGCCAGATAGCATGCAGATCCGTTCATTGCGCCTCCTCAGCGTCTGTTCATCAAATGCCTGACATGAGGCAACAAGTCCGTGGCAAGCAGGCCACGTTCGCCGTCCTGTGCCGCTGCCAGATCGGCTGCCTCGCCGTGCAGACTCACTGCCAGACGCAAGGCATGCGGCGCTTCGATCCCCTGCGCGAGCAGGGCGCCAACGAGGCCGCTCAGCACATCTCCCATGCCCCCCGATGCCATGCCGGGATTGCCTTCGGTGCACAGCGCCACCTCCTGCTGTTCACCGCTGTCATGACAGACGAGACTGCCGATCCCTTTCAACAGGCAAACCCCGCCCCACTGCTTCTGCAACGCACGCACCGCCGCGAACCGGTCTGCCTGTATCTGCGCCGTTGTGCTCCCAAGCATTCGTGCTGCCTCGCCAGGATGGGGAGTCAGTACCCACTGACGTTGATGCACCCCGAGTGATTGCGCGCCCGCGGGGGTCATGGTCTGACGCTCTTCCAGGGCCGCAGACAGCAGATTGAGCGCATCTGCGTCCAGCACCAGGGGAGTGCGATTGCCCGCCGCCGTGAGCACTTTTTGCAGCAGAACGCGCGACCAGGCCGATTTGCCGAGCCCCGGACCGATAACGACCGCGTCAGCTTTGCGCACATGGAATTCCAGTCCTTGCCAGTCACTGGCCTCGAGTGTCTCCAGTGCCTGCACCATGATTTCCGGCCGCCGTGCCAGTGCGGCAGCAACATGGGCAGCCCGGGTCAGCAGACTCACCGTCCCGGCCCCGGCGCGACAAGCCGCTTCCGCCGCCATCAGCGCTGCTCCACCGAAGCCCGTATCGCCGCCAATCACCAGCACGTGGCCATCATGACCCTTGTGGGCGCCGAGCGGCCGGGGCTGCAGGCGGGGCGATTCAGTGTGAATGTCGATGCGCACGCTGGCGGGGTTGCCTGCCACGCTTCCCGACAGGACGCGCTCTGGAATCGCCAGATCCTCCACCACAATCTCGCCTGCGTGCTCCGGCCCCTGCGCCGTCAGCAATCCCTGCTTGAGCCCGATGAAGCATACGGTCAGGGTGGCACGCACGGCGTCGTCCTGCACGGCGCCAGTGTCCGGACACAGTCCGGAGGGGATATCGACCGCGACCACGGGCACTGACAGCGCATTCATGTACTGCACGGCCTGCCTGAATGCCGGGCGCAGCGCGCCGTGCATTCCGATGCCAAGAAGGGCATCGATGACGACAGCGTCAGCACCCAGCCTTGTCTCCAGCAACCCGTTGTTCTCCGAGGCCATGGCCTCGCACGTCGCCCCGCTGGCCAGAGCCAGTGCACGAGCGCTGGCGGCATCCGGCCCGAGCTTCGCAACGTCCCCCACCTCCACCACATCGGCGCGCAGCCCCTCTGCCCTGGCAAGGGCAGCCAGCAGGTAGCCATCACCGGCATTGTTGCCAGAGCCGGCAAGCACCAGCAGTCGACGCACCTGGGGCCACCGGGTCTGCACCTGCAGCAGCAGCGCGGCGGCGGCCCGGGACATCAACTCGATGCCGGGAATGCCGCACTCTTCGATAGCCTGGCGATCAAGTTCACGCACTTGCGCGGCGGTATAGAGCCTGCGGGGCAGGCGGGCCAGCCATTGCGATCTTTGCACGGGGAAATCCTCAGCGTGGCGGGGACTGTCAGCGGGCGCCTGTCTGGCGCTCAGTGGTCGAATTTGTGTATCAGGCGCCGCACCAGGTGCAAAGCCGTTTCCAGCTCTTCAACAGGCACGTCTTCGGTATTCTCGATGGCCCACGGGTCCTGCACACTGCGCAGTGCCGTGTAGGCCTCCTGACCTGCATCGGTCAGACAGACAAGCACGGAACGCTTGTGGTCAGGATTGGGTTGATAGCGCAGCAGTCCATCCTCTTCCATCACGTCGCAGATGCGCTGCACTGCCTGCCGGGACTGCCCCAGGACTCTGGCGATGCCCGGAACCGTCATGCCCGAGTGTGCCAGCGCCACGACGCCAATCACCTTCCAGCGTGCGCTGGTCAGGCCCAGTGCTTCCGCCATGCGGTCTCCTTCGGACACCAGCAGGCCGTTCAAACGGAACAGTGACAGGACCAGGTCCAGAAAAAGTTTGCGCTTCGGGGAATGTGCCACGGCAGCCTCCTGCACTCAGAATGCACGTAAAGGCAGCATGCTGTCATTGCGGTCCTGTGCTGTCAATCTGACAACACTGAAGCCCTCGTCCTACTGTGGCAGATAACGATTGACCGGAGACGGCCCGAAGGACAGCCACGTCTGATTGCCGGTCTGATGGACACCAGGCTTCGACCAGTCACAAACCCCTTGTGCAAAGATCGTTTCAAGGCGACGTTTCTCGTCATCAGTGAAGCTCACTGTGTAGTCCTTGTAGTCGATGGGCTTGAGCTGGCACTTGAGCACATCGTTGCTCATGGGGCCACCGGCCACCAGGCGCAAACCAGCATGGGGCGGATACAAGGCGTTGCAGCGCGAACCAGTGTTGTCGAAGAGTCGGGCCTGGTCGTAAACAGCTTTCTCCACGATGCGCTCACCATTCTCGGCAAAGCAGTCATCCTGCAGTGCAGCCGGACGCGCCTTGACGATTCTCTCCAGCATGCTCATTTCGGAACGATCAGCTTTCAGCGCCGCCAGCCATTCATCCATCAGCGCAAGATTCTCGTCAGCCAGTGACTGACTGGCAGGATGCCTGCGGATCACGTAATTGTCGGCGTGCCCGTTGTCCCGCTCCAGCCGGGCGCGCGTCGTGAAGGAGTACACGCTCGCATGAAAATTGCCTTCGTGGTCAAGATAGGGACGATCATCAATGATCGGCACCAGTGCCAGCCCGGCTGCCCCGCTGCTCACGCGGCCGGTTTCATACGCGATGCGGATGGCATCGTCGTCACCCACCATCCGCTCCGGAAGCGGGTTGAAGTCGATGTCCCAGCCGCCGAATTTTTCGTTGAGGTCCAGAAACAAGGTCGTATCGATCAGGCCTTCATTCAGTGCTGCAAGCCCGTACTGCACGCCGACGTTGTCATGGGGACTGACGGCGAACTCGCGACTGGCATTGATCTGCGCAAACAGCTTTTCACCGAAGATGTTGCGCATGCCGTCGTAAATGGAACACCGCACCCCTTCAGGGTTGCTCACGGGATCGTAACGCGCGGGCACTGGAATCTCATCGGAGCAGCCATCCGGAGCAACACGGTCCGGTCGACTGCCCAATGACTCATCGCACAGATACCAGTTCGGCCAGCCGCCAAGGATGGCCTTGGTCTCGTCACTCAGGCCGCGCGCCGGATCATTCACGAACTGGCGCAGCGGTTGACTGCATTCCTGTGAATCCGTCATGTAAGTCACGGCATCTGGAAATGTCATGCCGGGAATGATGCCGTCGAGAATGCCCGGGTAAGCACCGGCAATCAGCAGTTGCTGCATGGCACCGCCCGAGGCTCCATTGCCGATGGTATACACCGGCTCGCCGTACTGTTCGATGAAATGCTCCTTGAGCATCATCGCCGTCTCGGCGGACACCACATCGTTGCAGCCGCCCTGGGAATTCACGTTCAGCGTCGACGAGACCACGGCATAGCCTTTGCCGAGCATCGACGGACTGAGGACGCCCCCAGTGGCAGTCGCCTGGAAATAACCCGGCTGACAGCCGCCTCCAAAGGTGTAGACGATGCGCTGGTTCCACGCTGCAGAGGGGCTCACAGCCGAAGGAGTGCCAGAAAGCGGATCATGCAGCAGCGCGATCTGATAGATCGCACGATTGAGGGTGCCCGTTTCCAGCCGGACGATGAACGGCACCTGGGTACCAGCCAGGGTGGTGGTCATTGCCAGGTCCGCAGGTCGCGGGCCCGCAGGATCCAGTGGCAGGAATCCGGACGTGTCCGCCGTGCTCCGATACACGTAGTCGATGCGCGTGGGCAGGGAACAGAATTCGTCCAGCGGGGTGTCATCCAGAAATTCCCCATTGCCAATGGCGAAGCGGCGCTTGCTGCCATCGGCCTCCGGGCTCAATTGTGCAAGACAGAAATAGGGCGTCTGATGGGCGCCGGAAATGATCGGTCCGGTACGGGGGTAGTTGACCATGCTCAGTTGCGCCGCGCCTGTGCCGGAAAGCACCTGCAGGGTATTCTCGCCATCCACCAGTCCGTCGAGCAGCACCCGATACTGGAACATGCCTCCCTGCTCGCCGACAGGCGTCAGGGCCGTCTGGACGGGTTCGCCATTGAGAAGCATGCTCAGTGCCGCTGCGCTTGCAACGCTGCTGCTGACTTCGATGAGTGCGTCGCCGCCGCTCAGAAGATGCGGTTGTCCGGAGATGACCTCCACGCCAATCTGCACAGGCGTTTCGGGCCCGCAGGCTGCCAGCAGACAGGCCATGCCAGCGATGGAAAGGGGGGCTTTCAGGAAGGACTTTGTCATGATTGTTCTCATTGTCATTGCGGCTGTCTGCACGTGGAGGCGACTGTAAACCCAATGTTCGCCAACAGGCAAGCAGCCTGCCGCTGCCTTGCAATGGGGTCTGACGCAGGGTAGCTTACGGGCTCTGACTCCTGAACTCGGAATCCTGCATGTCAGATTCAATCCCTCTGGACAAAAGCCCCGGACGCTGTCTGCCCGCCCTGGTGGCGGCACTGTTGATGGTGCTTGGCAGCCATAGTGCCGCGCAGCCGCTGGTCGACCCTTTCGTGCTGGAAACCCAGGACGTCGCCGGCGAGTTCGCCTTCGTGCGTCTGCAATATGACAACTTCTACAGCGACGGCTTTCGCTCCGGCACCTGGCGCACCGACTTTCCCAGCGCCGACTCCAACTTCCTGCGCGGCGTGTCGCGACTGACCAATGTGCGCGTCATGCGCGAACCGATAGTGCTGCGCTTCGATGACGACGAGATTTTCGACTACCCGTTCCTGTATGCCCTGGAAATGGGGCGCAATGGCGGACCATGGTTCACGCCGGCAGAGCAGCAGAACATGCGGGAATATCTGTTGCGAGGTGGTTTTCTGCTGATCGATGACTTCTGGGGCACTCGACAGTGGGACAATTTCTACCGTGCTTTCACAGAAGTGTTTCCTGACCGGCAGATCATCGAACTGCCGCCGGATCACGAGATATTCCGCAGCTATTACGATATCGACGGCCCGCAGATGATCCCTGTGATTGGCAACCCGGAGAACTACCCCGAACAGGATGTGGACAGGGCGACCAACCATGCCATTCTGGATGACGCGGGACGCGTGATGGTGCTGATCAACTGGAACTCGGACATGGGCGATGGCTGGGAACACACCTACGACCCCAGCTATCCGACACGGTATGCCAATCTGGCCTACCAGCTGGGCATCAATTATCTGATCTATTCGCTGACCCATTGAGTGCAGTCTGCTCGCGCCCTTCGCGCAGCGATGCACAGTAGTCTTCCGCGGAAACTGCCGGCGTGAACCACAGGTAGTCATAGGGAAGCACGTCTGAAAACGCCTGCAGATAGTCCTGCGGGTTCTGCATCTCAGGGTTCACTTCCATGATCCCCACACTCACGACCGGGCCGTCCACAGCAGGCAGATAATTTGTCACCCCCAGATCGCGGCGCGCGTGAAAATTGCCTGCGATCAGCACGTGGACACCCTGCTCGCCTGCACCAATACTCCTGGCCATGCTGGCATCTCGCGCCTGCTGCACGCGAACCATGGCCGGAAACTGACTCTCGGGCAACATGCCGCAGTGACTCTCATCGATCTCGGTGTACAGCCTTTCCACCTGTGCGGCGCCCAGGGCCGAAGCCACTTCTTCGGGAAGCTCTGCGCCGTACACAGACATCATCTCGTCCATGCTGATATTGGCAGCGCGCAGCGGCACTCCCGCACGGGCAGTGTCCAGGATCAGCGGGCCATACAGATCCCATTGCCAGCCTTCCTCGTCCCACTGCAGGTGCGACTTGACTGCACTTTCCGAAGCAAGGTCCACGCCTGCGAGGGTGTCCAGCGCCGCCTTCTGGCTGGAATCGAGCATCTCGAAACTCACCACGCCAAGATTGCCTGAGGCGTTCAATGCGGCGAGTGTTTCGCGCTGAATGGCATGGTGATCGGGGTTGTCATGCTTCTCGCCGAGAATTGCCACGCGCGACTCCTGGAGAACCGCCAGCAGCTGTGCCTGGTTGATGAAGGCATCGGCACGCGCGTCCCAGATTTTTCCGGTGAGGGCGTGTTCGACATACAAAGGGGACTGCCAGGAGGAGGCCGCATCAGCGATCTGATTGGCCGAGGAACAGGCATTCAGTAAAGACAGAAGAACTAGGGCGGCGCTCGGCAGTTTCATGGCGTTCCTGATATCGCAGTGCTATTCGGGATTTTCCGGATATTCAAAATGCTGCAGGGTAGCAATACCGGGCTGCAATTCGGCCCAGTGTTCAATGGGCAAGCTCAGTGTCACGAGTCCGCAGGTGGGAATATTGTCGATACCGGCCCGGGCCAGGTCATTCGCAAGATCGGTGAGCGCCGGATTGTGAGCCACCAGCATGGCGCTGTCAGCCGACTCGTCGAAGAAGCTGATCAGCTGTTGCAGCTTGGGGCTGCCCGCCAGATAGATCTGCCGGTTCTCCTGAATGCAGTCAGGCCCCTTCCCCAGCACGTCGCAGACTATGCGCGCCGTGCTCAACGCACGCACTGCCGGGCTGCTGACAACCAGGTCGACACTAACCCCACGAGCCTTCAGTCGGGCGGCCATTTCCGGCGCGTCCAGAACGCCGCGTTCATCAAGGGGTCGGTCGTAATCTTTTTGGTCGGGCGCCGCCCAGCTCGATTTTGCGTGTCGGAGCAGATAAAGCGTCTTCATGGGTCGGATGAAATCCTCGGGTTGCGAAGGGCTGGCCAATGACCCTGCCGGGAGCGAGAGTTGCCGGGCATTCTACGCGAATACGGGGGTCTGGCCAGAAAAAGCGGCAAAAAAAAGGGAAGAGCCTTGCGGATCTTCCCGAAAAAACGTCACTACAACGTCTGTGAGAGTAAGTCATGAACTGCAAATCAATAAGCGGCTGCGCCCCCTGCGCTGCGGGGATCCGAGGTTGCCTCGATCGTGCCGTCCTGCACCACGATGGAGTTGGCATCGCCGTAGGCAAACCCCGCCTCTTCGAAGCCACGGTGCCCCATGGCTTCCAGAGTGGAGCGGGTCTCGACACTGATGGAATCACGCTCGAAGCGGATCTGGTCGGGCTTCCACTGGTGATAGAAACGCGGACTCGCCACCGCTTCTTCCACGTCCATGCCGTGATCGATCACGTTCATCACGATATGGAGAACCGTATTGATGATGGTTGAGCCGCCCGGAGACCCGGTGACAAGTACGGTGGCCCCGTCCTTGACGACAATCGTCGGTGTCATCGAGCTGAGCATGCGTTTGCCAGGCTCGATCTTGTTGGCTTCGCCACCCAGAAGCCCGTACATGTTGGGGCTGCCGGGCTTGGCAGAGAAGTCATCCATTTCGTTGTTGAGCAGGAAGCCGGCGCCGGGCACCACGATGCGATTGCCGTAGCTGCCATTCAGCGTGGTGGTCACTGACACTGCATTGCCCTGTCCGTCCACGACGGAGTAGTGCGTGGTGTCCATGCTCTCGTCTACCCAGTTGCCGGCGAAGATCTCTTCGCTGTCGCTGGCGGCCTGCGGGTCCATGTCCTCGAAACGCTCCAGGGCATAGTCCTTGCTGATCAGCTTGTCGATGGGCACGGGATAGAAGTCGGGATCACCCAGGTGCTCGGCGCGATCGGCATAGGCACGACGCAGTGCCTCCACTGTCAGATGCACAGTCTGGGAACTGCCCCAGCCAAGGGTGCCGATGTCGTAAGGCTCCAGCATGTTCAGAATCTGCATCAGCACCACGCCGCCGGAAGACGGTGGGGGCATTGACCATATCTCATAGCCGCGATAGTCGCCGCGAATCGGCTCGCGCCACACCACATCGTAGGACTCGAGGTCTTCGTGACTGATCAGTCCGCCATTGCGCTGCATCTCGGCAACAATCAGGTCGGCGGTGGGCCCCTTGTAGAATCCATCACGCCCCTGTTCAGACACTCGTTTCAAGCTCTCGGCCAGGTCTGCCTGCACAAACAGATCGCCTGCACGGTAGGGCGAGCCGTTGTTGCTGAAGATGGCCTGCGATGCCGCGTGGCGCTCGAAGTAGGGCATGGTGTCGCTGAAGTCGCCGGCAAGATCTTCGTTCAGCACGAAGCCTTCTTCCGCCAGTGCGATGGCCGGTGCCAGCACCTGCTCACGTGTCATCGTGCCGTGCTTTTCCAGCGCGTCGAGCATGCCGGCCACAGAGCCCGGCACGCCGGAAGCCTGCAGGCTGAACAGCGAAAGCTCGCGGTCCACATCGCCGTTGGCATCCAGGAACATGTCGGTGGAGGCGGTCAGAGGCGCCTTCTCGCGGTGGTCCTGCGTCAGCACTTCACCATCGGCCAGGCGAATGACCATGAAGCCACCCCCGCCAATGTTGCCGGCGGAGGGATACGTCACGGCCAGAGCGAAGCCCACGGCAACGGCAGCGTCAATGGCATTGCCCCCCTGCCGGAGTATCTCCACACCCACTTCAGAGGCCAGCGCCGAGCGGGAGCTGACAGCCCCGTTGCTGCCCGAGACCGTATTGGCAAACGCGCCGCCACCGAAGCCCTGCAGCACAACCAGCAGCGCCACCAGCATGCGCGCCAGGGGCTTTCTGAACGTCAGTGATCTGATCGAGACGGCTTTCAACATGTTTCTCTCCAGGGGTGCTCAGCGCACGGGTCAGGCGCTTGTGGCCTCGGCGCGGACGCGGGCGTCCAGATCAGCCAGAGCGACGTGTGCCGATTGGATGGCGCTTTCCATCCAGGCTGTGTGGTGACTGACCTGGTCGCCGATACACCAGTAACGTCCATCCACAGAACCCTGCAGCCTGGCGAAGATCGCCTGCTCTTCCGGGGTCTCGACGTTCCAGCGTGCGGAGCAGCCCAGCATGTAGTTCATGCGGTGCCACGCAATGGTGACGCCTTTCTCGACCTGCTGACGGTAATCCGGATGCACTTTCTCGCCCTGAGCAATCATCGCTTCGATGCGCTGTTCCTGGGTCATGCGCGTGAATGGCATGCCGTTGCCGTAATCGTAGGCAGCAAGGACCACGCCCTTCGCCTTGTGAATGCCGTGCGGCGGGTACCAGATCTGGCGGATAGGCTGATTGGTCCAGCTGATGCCGCCGTAGATGCCCTGCTTCTCCCAGAAGCGTTCCTTCGCCTGGAAGGCCCCCTTGTAGGCGGTGCCGCGGCGAATGTATTTCATGGCCTGCACATAGTCGGCCGGCAGGTTGTTCTCGATGCCGCTCATGAAATGGCTGGGGATGCAGTTGAAGCAGTAGTCGGCTTCGATGGCGTGAGTCTGCCCGTCCTGGCGATACTCGACGGTGACGCCCTTGTCAGTCAGATTGGCGCTCAGGACAAACGCGCGGTACTTGATCTTGCCTTCCAGCTGACGCGTGAATCCTGCAGGAATGCGGTCCATGCCGCCGGTGGGCTGCATCAGCATCGGGCCGGTTTCACCTTCGTTGTCGCTGATGACCTGGCGGGCGGCATTGGCACGCAGCAGATTGCGCACATCGATCATGTCCTTCTGGACGGTGTGAGTGACATAGTTGCCGGAGGCGTAGCCTGCGCGGGTGCTGCCGGTGTAACGGTTGTCGCGTCCAAGATCGCCGAACGCGCGGATCATGCCCATGACCAGCTCAGCTTCTTCGTCGGTGAAAGGCTGATCCAGTTCGAGATCGGTCATGGCCTTGGACATCAGTTCAGCCATGAAGCCCCTCACATTGGTGGTGAATTCGGCATTGCGAAAAGGCTTGCCGCCCATGACGGCGTCGTCCTGAATCCAGGCCATCTTGTTTTCGTTGATGAACAGCTCGAGGTTGACGCCCAGCTCCTTGCAGTAGTGCAGGGTATTGCTGTGCGTGCTGGGGATACGGGCAGCGCCGCCATTGAAGAACAGGTGCGGCTCATCGTCCCATTCGCAGTACTGGGGATTGCCGATCTCGTCGATCAGAGTGCCGGCGCGGACGGTGAAGATGCGGCCGCCGGCACGATGGGAACCTTCCAGAACGGTGCAGTCATAGCCGGCCTTGCCAAGCTCATAGGCCACGGTGAGTCCGGAGATACCGGCGCCAAGGATGACAACCTTGCGATTCTGGTTGCTCAGCCGGAGCAGTTCGGGAACAGAGGCTGTTGCGCTGCTGGGGATCATGCCCAGCGCCCCGGTAATGCCGAGGACGGCAGCGGTACCGCCTGTGGCGGCGATCAGATTCAGGAATTCTCGACGGGTAACTGGAGTTGACACTTGCTGATCCTCTTTGGAAATCATTGCTTCTCATGACACAGCGTCGCGCAAGCAATCCACTCGCGACACAGGGGGTTTTCACAGGCTGGATTATTCCGGGCCGGCCCGGGAAAGTCCTCCCAAAAATCTTCTGAAAACCTCCTAATTCCGCTGCACACCAGAGTATTCCTGCCCCATCGCAGCCAGCGTCCGGCTTGACCTTGCGCCGTTTCTAGGCTCTACTTCAGTTACTCATTCAGTACGCGCATCCAAAGACGGACGCTGTCCGCTCACTCAAGAACGATCAAGCCGTGGCATCCGACAAAATCAACAAGTACAGGATCGGCGATTGGGAAGTATCGCTGACAACATGCACCCTCACCCAGGGCGAGAACGAGGTGAAAGTCACCCCTCGCAGCATGGACGTGCTTGATTGCCTTGCGCAGAATCCTGGCGACGTCATCAGTCACGAAGAACTCCTGAAACGCTTCTGGCAGGGCACCTTCCCGTCCGATCATGCAGTGCACAAGGCCATCGCCGAACTGCGCAGCGCCCTGGGCGACGACGCACACAATCCGATCTACATTCGCACCATTCCGAAGCGCGGCTACTCCCTGATCGCGGAAGTCGTGCGCCCGCAGATGCCGGGCGCCGAGGGCACAAACGAGTCGGGAGCCGAACTGTTGTCGGCCGCGACAGCACGCAGCTCACCGCCATTCACTGCCTTGCTGGACAGGCGCCTGGTGGCCGGTATCGCGGCTGCCGTGGTTCTACTCGCAATGCTGATCTGGCCCGGCAGCCAGGTCGTCAGCGACAAGGACGAGGTAGTCCGCCTTGCCGTGCTGCCCTTCATCAATCGCGGCCTCAATACCGAGAACCAGTTTCTGACAGACGGGCTGCGGGAGTCCCTGGTGGACGGCCTGTCGAAACTCAGCCACATGGAAGTCCTCTCCCCGTCACGCGGCCTGGCCGATGAAGAGGAGAGCCGCCGCTCCGAGCGCGCCGCCGACCGCGGCCGGGATCTCAATGCCGACCACGTGCTGCACGGCAGTGTGCAGACCGCCGAAGGGCGCATGCGGGTAACGGTGCAGTTGACCCGCGCGAGCGATGGCGTCCACCAGTATTCCGAGCAGTTCGACCTGCCGATCGAAGACCTCTTTGCCCTGCAGGACCAGATTGTCTCGAATGTGGTCAGCGCCCTGAGCGTCCATCTGGACGAGACAGAGCGTGAACAGATGCTGGACTGGGGCACCACCAATGCCATCGCCTATGAGCGTTTTCTGCGTGGTGAGTTCTACTACAACCAGTTCAGCCCCGATGACTTCCAGCGCGCCATCGACTACTACATGTCCGCCCTGGAGGCCGATCCGGGATTCGTGAACGCTTACCATGGCGCGGCCACCGCCGCCAACAACATGGCCGTTTACAGCAGCAGCGCCCGCATTCAGGAACTGAGCGAGCTGATCAGCAGCATCCACCGGGAAGTCGCCCGTATCGCCCCCGACAGCGAGGCGCTCCATGCGATCAACGAAATCAAGCTGCGCATGAGCGGCACCAGTCAGGTACAGCAGGAAGTGCAGTTGCGCGAACAGATTCTGTCCGGCAATCCACCCGACTACGCCATGGCCCATTACGCGCTGTTCCTCATCGGCGCCCGCCTGTATGAAGAGGCCTCACAGTTTCTGGACAAAGCGAACGAAGTCGGCCCGTTCGAGATTTCTCCCGACGAAGTCTGGAGCTATCGCAGCAATATTCAGGCGCCACGCGCCATGCTGCTGTCTGCCAAGGGCCAGCTTCAGGAACGCCCCTACCATGTGGGTTTTCTGGGCACTGTTGCCACGAACCTTGCCCTGGCGGGCGACTTCCGCCAGGCCGGGATGTACCTGAGCCGCCAGCGCGATGTGGACAAGGACGGCATCCTTGCGCATTACAGCGAGGCGGTGATTGGCTTCCTCAGCGGCGAAATCGTGCTCGGCAACGAGGCCTATCAACGCATCATGAGTGCAGGTGAAGACTTCAATTTCACCAAGGGCGCCCTCAGCTTCATGCTGGGCGACGTGGAAACCGGCGTGGCCTTCTGGCGCAGCATCCCGCCGCTGCAGAAGCGTCGCCTGTTCAATGTCACCCACGGCGCGGAGAAGTATTTTCCAGACGCCGTTCTGGAGGACCCCCGCTACCAGAGCGTCCTGGAAGAACTCGATTTCGGCATTTCCTGGCAGCGCCGGCTCATGGAAGGAGTCATCGCCATGGAAGCGGTGACTGGCGTCAGCCTGAGCGAAAGCGCTACCAAGGCCTACGAGTCCGGCACCTTCATGTCCCGCAACAATCTCTGGAAACCCGAAGACTGGGCAGAACTGGAGTCCCGCAAACTTGCCGGAATGCAGCCCCGCGGCATTCTTGACTGAGCCACTGCGCAGCCGCAAGCTCCCACCCTTCCCGGCAACGTCCTGCCCGCCAATCCTCACCAAACCCCTGAGCAATTCGCGAAAACCCCAATGAATTCAATCCTCGAACAGCTCTAGGAGGTATTCAGAATGTTTTAAGTAGGACTTTGGGGAGGTCACTGCAGATAATCGGGGTGCTATCAAGGTCGGGCCCCTATACCCACAGTACAAGGAACCCGGTCTCTCTTTCGCAACTAAAGAAACGAATGAAAAGGGATAAGTAACTATGAAAATATCAAATCTGCTGACTCTGTCGTCGGTTGCCGCCCTGCTGGGCTCAGTGGCAGCGACTGCACCAGTCGCCATGGCCCAGGCGCCAGCGGCTGAAGAAATCGAAGAAGTTGTAATCATCGGTTCACGCCGCGCTCCGCGCACGGCGCTTGACTCCGCTGCGCCCGTAGACGTGTTCTCTGCCTCCGACTTCCAGGACCAGGGCACCGCCGACATGAACGACCTGCTGCGCAACCTGGTTCCAACGTTCAACGTGGACGTGCAGGACATCAACGACTCCAGCAGCCTGGTACGCCCCGCTACTCTGCGCGGCCTGCCTGCAGACGACACGCTGGTGCTGGTGAACGGCAAGCGCCGTCACCGCTCCGCCGCTGTGCAGTTCGGCCGTCAGGGCACGCACTTCGCAGACGTGTCCCAGATTCCTCCGATTGCACTGCGTCAGGTAGAAGTTCTGCGTGACGGCGCGGCCGCTCAGTACGGTTCCGACGCCATCGCCGGCGTGATCAACTTCCAGCTCAAGGAAAATCGTGAAGGTCTGTCAGTAGAAACCAAGACAGGCATTCTGACCGAGACCAATGACGGCCAGCTCAACTACGTTGCAGCCAACCTCGGCCTGCCGCTGGGCAACAATGGTTTTGCCAGCCTGAGCATGGACATGACCAACCAGAAGCGCAGCGACCGCAGCATTCAGCGCGGCGACGCGCAGACGCTGATCAACAACGGCAACACTGCAGTGCGTGTGAACGCCCAGCACCAGGGTCTGCCAGACACCGAGATCGTCAACCTGTTTGCGAACGTCGGTCTGGACCTGGGCAATGACCAGGAGCTTTACTCCTTCACCGGTTACAGCGAGAAGGAAGTGGAACTCGGCTTCTTCTTCCGCAACCCTGAAAACCGTGGTGGCGTGTTCACCAGCGGCGCCAACCAGCTGTTCTTCGACCAGACGCCTGGCACTGGCACAACCTGCCCGACCATTCCGCGCGGCGTGAATGCAACAACCAAAGTCACCAGCTCCGTTGCAGCACGCAATGCCGGCCTGGCTGACCCGACCTGCTTCACCTTCCTGGAGTGGTTCCCAGGTGGTTACACCCCTGACTTCGGCGGCAAGAACGTCGACATGTCCAACGTGACCGGCCTTCGTGGCGAACTCAACGACGGCACCACGTACGACCTGAGCCTGGGCAATGGTTTCTCCGAGATGACCTACATGATCTCGAATACCACCAACCCGTCCATGGGCCCGAACTCTCCTACCAGCTTCGAGCCAGGCATCTACACGACGATCGAGAACAACATCAACCTCGACCTGTCCAAGCCGTTCGACGTGGGCTTGTACTCGCCGCTGAACGTTGCCTACGGTCTGGAATGGCGTCGTGAGATCTTCAAGGTTGGTTCAGAAGATCAGGATTCCTACCGCATCGGCGAATACTCCAATCTTGGAGCAGGCGTGGGTTCTGACGGCTTCCAGGGTTTCGGCCCGGACCAGCAGGGCACCTGGGATCGCAAGAACTGGGCGATCTACGCTGACCTCGAAGTGGACGTCACCGAGCAGCTGCTGCTGGGCGCCGCGATCCGTTACGAAGACTTCTACAACACCTTCGGCGGCACCACCAATGGCAAGCTGACAGCACGTTACGCGCTGACAGAGACGACCAACATCCGCAGCACGATCAGCACGGGATTCCGCGCACCGTCACCGGGTCAGGCCAACATCTCCAACATCAGCACCGGCGTTGTAGACAGCATCCCTGTGACACAGGGCCAGATTCCTCCGACCAACCCGATCTCTCAACTGTTCGGCGGCAAGGAACTGACTCCGGAAGAGTCCACCAACTACAGCATCGGTGTAGCGACAGAATTCGGCGGTCTTGATCTGACCATCGACTACTACCGCATCGACCTGGATGACCGCATCCTGAACTCTGCAACCTTCGACATCACGCCGGCGATTGCAGCGCAACTGGAAGCATCAGGCATCTCTGGTGCACGCAGCATCGTGTCCTTCAACTACTACACCAACGACATGTCCACCACCAACGAAGGTGTGGAAATCGTAGGTTCGTGGGGCATGGACTGGGAAGACTTCGGCAACACCGAGTTCGCCGCTTCCTGGGCCTGGACCAAGCAGGAGCTGACCAAGTTCACACCTGGCCTGCTGACCCGCGCCAACGTGGCTGACCTGGAAGACGGTATCCCTGCGAACCGTGGCAACTTCCGCGCGAACCACACTCTGGGCGACTGGAGAGTCACGCTGCAAGCCAACTACTACGATGAGTACCTGTCAGTTCCAGCCAACGCCATTCCGGCGCGCGATTACTGGGTCGGCAGCGAGATCATCTTCGGCAGCGAAGTGGCCTACACCCTGCGTGACCGTTACACGTTCATCGTTGGTGCGGACAACATCCTCAATACGGCGCCTGAGAAGGTCCGTCCTGTGGATTTCAACGCCACCACCAGCAACAAGTACGTCACTGGCGGCGCGTTCAGCCCGAACGGCGCCTTCTGGTACGCACGCTTCAAGATGGACATCTAAGTCCGTCGCACTTTCTTAGTGCAATGTAAGTCAATGCAAAGGGTGCCACTTCGGTGGCACCCTTTTCTTACCAGGAGATTCGCGCATATGTTTCGCAAAGTAGTAGTTCAATTGCTGGCAGTTTTCGTCATGGCTCTGGCCACTGCGGGCAGCTGGGCGGCCGAGCCACACGAGCCGGTCAATCATCGATTCTGTTTCACCTGCCACGGCACCGACGGCATTGGCAGCGAAGGCATCAACGGCCCGCGCCTGGCCGGCATGGAGCCTTGGTATCTCAAGCGTCAGCTGGAGCTGTTCCGGGCCGGTGGGCGTGGCAAGCATCCTTCTGACTATCACGGCATGGAAATGCAGCCCATGGCGGTCATACTGACTGACGAGAATATCGCCGACATTCTGGAGTGGGCAGCCACCTGGGAGTATGTCCCGGCAACGCCAACCATCAGCGGTGGCAATGCAGATCGCGGTCGCCAGCTCTATCAGGCCTGCGCGAGCTGTCACGGCGCTGCGGCAGAAGGCAGCGAAGCCATGAATGCCCCCCAGCTGGCCGGTCAGAATGACTGGTACCTCGTTACACAGCTGAAGAACTTCAAGGCAGGGTATCGCGGCGTGGACCCTCTGGATCAGTACGGCGCGATGATGCGCACCATGACTTCAGGACTTGCCGACGACCAGGCCATTGTGGACGTTGTCAGCTACATCAACACACTGGGACGCTGAAGCGCGTCCAATTGCACAGACCCCTACTACAAGAGGCCTCAACATGACCAGATTCACCAAAGTAGTTTCCCTTTCTGCCGCCCTGTTCGCCGCCGCCTTCGCGGTCAGCAGCAGCGCTCAGGAAATCGTTCGCACCGGCGAAGGCCGCAATTTCTTCAACAACATCTTCATTCCAGCCGGCGCCGAGACGCTGTATCTGAGTGGGGCTGGCGCAGATCCGCTTCCTGATGGCAGCTACGGCGACATGGAGCAGCAGACGGTCGACACCTTCAACAAATTCAAGGCCACGCTGGAAGAGCAGGGCTGGTCCATGGCTGACATCGTGCAGGTGCGTGTATTCGGCGTGGCCGGAGACGACGGCACCTTCGACTTCGCCGGCTTCAACCGCGGTTACCAGCAATTCTTCGGCACCGAAGAGAACCCCATGAAGCCAGTGCGCTCTGTGGTGGAAATCGCTGATCTGGTGGTAGACGGATGGTTGGTCGAGATCGAAATCCGCGCATCCAGAATGCCGAAGTAATGCCCTCCCGCTGGCAGGAAGGGACCACTCTCCCCCCTTCCTGCCAGCCGCTTCTGCCGCTCCAGACATCCCTCGATTGACTCAAAAACAAGCTTCTCCCTTTTCTCCCGGAACTCCGCAAATTTCTCCCACTGGCCGGACATGATCCGGAATCAGTGTTTTATCGCCTTGTTCTGCAAGCCATTTCTGCAAGTAGATATTCAGAACAAAACAGGTAGGACTTTCAGCAGCGCTCTTCCCGATACTGCGTGTGCCTTTACGCTCGCATCAACATGAACATGCAGACGCTGAGAAGGTGAGAGCCAGCAGGCCCCTTTTTCAGCGCCACACGCCAACCCATCGACGAGGAACCGCCCTATGAAAACTCTGTTCAAGACTGCATGCCTGACAACTGCCCTGGCTGCGACGCTTTTCGCTGCCACTGCCAGCGCCCAGGAGATTGTCCGCACCGGTGAAAGTCGCGTGCTGTTCAACAACATCTACATACCCGCAGGTGCCGAGACGCTGTATCTGAGCGGTGCTGGTGCTTCCGCGGCCGCAGACGGCAGCTGGGGCAACATGGAGCAGCAGACGGTCAACATCTTCGAGAAATTCAAGGCAA
>CAYWMC010000002.1:0-14825 GCA_964459345.1 uncultured Klebsiella sp.
CGAGTGCTCCGTGTTCGACGGCAAGTACATCACGGGCGATGTCGACGCGCGGTATCTCAACCGTCTGGAAGACAGCCGCAATGACTCCGCGAAGGAGGGCAAGTCAGGAGACTGACGGCTCGGTCCACCACAGAACTCAAGGTGGCAACACGCCTGGCTTGACCCGCAGATCCAATAAAAAAACGCAGAGCAGGGGACAACATGCAGGACAGAATTCAGGCGGCCATCGATGAAATCGGCAAGGTGCTGCTGGGCAAGGACACGCAGATTCGACTGGCTTTGTGCTGCATGGTGTCCGGCGGGCATCTGCTCATAGAAGACCTGCCGGGCATGGGCAAGACCACTCTGGCGCATGCGCTGGCGCGGGTCTTCGGGCTCGATTTCAACCGCATCCAATTCACCAGCGACCTGTTGCCAGCCGATATTCTTGGCGTCTCTGTCTTCGAGCAGTCCACCGGACGCTTTATTTTCCACGCCGGTCCGATCTTCCGGCAACTGGTGCTGGCCGATGAGATCAACCGCAGCACCCCCAAGACTCAGAGCGCACTGCTGGAGGCGATGGAGGAGGGGCAGGTGTCTGTAGAGGGAGAGACAAGGCCCTTGCCTTCGCCATTCTTCGTCATTGCGACCCAGAACCCCGTCAGTCTGGCCGGAACCTTCCCATTGCCGGAGTCCCAGCTTGACCGCTTCTTGATGCGCATCGGCATCGGTTATCCCGACCCGCGTGCTGAGCGACAGCTGCTGGAGCGCAGCAATGAAGGTGACCGGGGCGAGAAGCTGCAGCAGTTGCTCACGGTAGAGGATCTGCGCGAAATGCGCACAGCTGCCAATGCGGTCGCGCTCAGCCCGCTGCTGCTCGATTATGTGCAACGACTGGTGGCCCATACACGGCAAAGCGCGGGCTTTCACTTCGGATTGTCGCCGCGCGGCAGCATCGCGATTGTCCGCGCCGCCCGCACCTGGGCCTGGCTGGAAGGGCGTCAACACGCTGTGCCTGAAGATGTGCAGGCCATTCTTGCAGCTGTGGTGGAACATCGCCTGCGCGCCACCACCGACGGTGATGGACGTACCGGCGCAGCCCTGGCACATCGCCTGCTGACCGAGGTAGACGTTTTCTGACTCCGCCATGACTGCCATCGCTGCGATGAACAACTGGTTTTCTCAGAGAATGCAGCGGTGGCTTGCAGCAAGGGTGCCCGCTGTCAGTCATGTCCGGCTCGACCGCCGCAATATCTTCATTCTGCCCACCAGCCCCGGCCTGCTGTTCCTGGCGGCCACCACGCTGATCTTTGTCACCGCCATCAACTACATTCTCAGCATGGCCTTCGGGCTGGCTTTTCTGATGGTCAGCGTATTCCTGCTGTCGATTCTCTACTCCTTTCGCAACCTGCAGTATCTGAGTCTGCGCGGACTTGGCGCGGAACCGGTGTTCGCTGGTCAGGAAGCGGCCTTCGTGGTGCAGCTGGAGCGCGAAGGCATGCGCCCTCACGAAATGCTGGAACTGCGTTTTCCAGGCCAGCGCTGGAGCCATGCCGATCTGCTGGACAATGAGCAGGCCCGGGTCAGCGTCTTCCTGCCAACGCAGCAACGTGGTCTGGCAAAGGCACCACGCCTGGTGGTGCAGACCCGCTTCCCGCTCGGACTTTGGCGCGCCTGGTCCAATGTGGACCTGGCGATGCAGTGTCTGGTGTACCCGGAACCGGTCGCCGGGCCTCTGGGCGGGCATGTTGTCGCGAGTATCTCGGGCAAGTCAGAGGCCAGCCTTGCGGGCACGGAGGATTTCCACGGGCTGCGCAATTATCAGGCGGGCGACTCTCTGAAGCAGATTGCCTGGAAGTCGCTCGCGCGCGGGCAGGGACTGAAGGTGAAGCAGTTTGTCGACAACGCCGACGATCGCCTCATGCTGGATTGGGCAATGTTTCCCGGGCTCGCACCCGAAGAGCGTCTGTCACGCCTTTGTTACTGGGTTCTGGAGCTGGATCGCGGCGACATTGACTATGGTCTGCGGCTGCCAGGTCTGGAGATCGACCTTGGCCGGGGGGATGAGCAACGCCGCAAGGTTTTGTCTGCTCTTGCATTGTGGAATCCGGCCACTGGGGGGCTGACATGACGGACGCCCGCGAGGCCATCCCCCGCATCTCGCTGCTGTGGCTGCTGGCGGCGCTGCTGTTGCTGATTCTGCCGCACGTCGTGCGTCTGCCAGTGTGGGTCACAGTGCTGCTGCTGGGCTGCATGGGCTGGCGTCTGCTGATTTACGCCGGGCGTCTGGGCTTTCCCGGCAAATGGTTGAAGATCGCGATAGTCGTCGTGGCGCTGCCTCTTACGGTCATGCAGTACGGCGCACAGGGCGTGGGGCTGGACACGGCGGTCTGTCTGCTGATTCTAGGTGTCGTCTTCAAGCTTCTCGAGATGCGGGACAGACGTGACATCCTGATCGTGATTGCACTCTGCTATGTCCTGGCGATGCTGGGTTTCATCTACACGCAGACCATCCTCGCCACGCTGCATGCCATCGTCTGCTTCATCCTGATCACTGCCACCATGCTGTCGCTGTATCGCGACAATGCGCGCAATACCTTCCGGGACAATGGCCGTCTGGCCGTTCGTCTGGTTCTGCAGAGCATTCCGCTGACCATTGCCCTGTTCGTGCTGGTGCCGCGGGTGTCGCCGCTGTGGTCGATGCCTCTGCCGGTGTCCTCGTCGACCAATATGGGGGTGTCGGATGAGATGACGCCGGGTGACATCACCAATCTCGGGCGCTCGTCGCAGCTGGCATTCCGAGTCAGTTTTACCGGTGAGGCGCCTGCCCACGAAGATCTCTACTGGCGTGGCCTGGTGCTGGATTTCTTCGATGGGCGCACCTGGCGCCGCGCAGGCTCCACCCTGCAGACCTACCAGATGATCACGCGTTTCCCGACCGATTTCCGGGGCGTGCCACTGGGTGAGCCCGTGTCTTACGACGTGATTCTGGAGCCAACGCAGCAGAGCTGGGTGTACGCGCTGCAACTGGCAGAAGTCAGCGCCCGGGACATGGTGCAGGACCGCAATTATTCGCTGATCACTGAACAGCCCATCAATCAGCGCTATCGCTACCAGGTGAGTTCCTACCTGCAGCACCAGACCGATCTGCAGTTGGCGGGCACGCAAAGAGCGCGCAGTCTGCAGATTCCCGAAGGCGATCTGAACCCGCGCACAGCGGCCCTTGCCGCCGAGTTGCGCGCCGCCGCAGCCACCGACATGGACTATGCCGTCGCAGTGCTTCGCCACTTCCGCGAGCAGCCCTATTACTACACGCTGACGCCGCCCGCCCTGGGCGATGCCAGTATTGATGAGTTCATGTTCACAACGCGGGAAGGCTTCTGCGGCCACTACGCCGGCAGTTTCGTCTACATGATGCGCGAAGCCGGGATTCCAGCACGCGTCGTCGTGGGCTATCAGGGTGGCGAATACAACCCATTCGAAGATTACACGCTGGTGTATCAGTACAACGCCCATGCCTGGGCCGAGGTGTGGATTGAAGGCGAGGGCTGGGTGCGCTTTGATCCAACGGCCGCTGTTGCACCCGAGCGCATCACGATGGGCGTCGAGTCCTTCTTCCAGGATCAGCCTGGTTTCATGGAGGACGCCGGATTCTCGATGATGCGCTTTCGCGACACGCAGTGGCTGAATACTCTGCGGCTGCGCCTCGAGGGTCTGGACTATGCCTGGAACCGCTGGGTCGTCAGTTATGACGAGAACATGCAGATGGAACTGCTGGGGGACTGGTTCGGCGACAATGCCCGGCAGGGTTTGCTGATTGCGCTGGGCTCGACCATCGCCTTGTTCTTCGTGTTTGCGGGCTGGTTTCTGCTCCGGCATGGGCAGGGCACTCGCCATGATCCGGCGACGCGCGTTTATCTGAGTCTTCTGAACGAACTTGCTCGCAGCGGCGTGCCGCGTCGCAGAGGGGAAGGGCCGGTGGACTACTGCGGCCGTGTGGCGTCGGAGCGTCCCGACCTGGCTGCTGACTTGCGCGAAGTGACTGACTTGTATGTGAGGCTTGCCTACCTGGAAAGACCCATTGCGGCAGACGTCAAGGACGCTGGCAACTCAACTCTGGCAAGCCTGCGACAGGCAAGCAGGCAGCTGCGCCGCCGTCTGATGACGCCATTGCGACGCGTGCTTCTGGCGTGCGGACTGGTTTCCTGAAGGCTGCCTTCACCCTCCTGCCAGTTTGACCTTGTAGCCCAGTGCTTCCAGCAAGGGCTGCAGTTGCGTGCGATGGTCGCCTTGAATCTCGATCACGCCGTTCTTGACCGTACCCCCCGTGCCGCACTTGTTTTTCAGTTGCCTGGCCAATGCCTGCAATTCCTCTTCAGCCAATGGCAAGCCATCGATCAGGGTCACGCCCTTGCCACCACGGCCCTTGGTTTCGCGGCGCAGACGTACGATGCCATCGGTAGAAACCCGTGCAGCCTGCGCCTTGCTGCGACAGGTGCAGGAGGCAACAGGCCGCGAACACTCGGGACACAGTCGTCCCGCATCAGTGGAGTAAACCAGCGAGGAGTTGCGGCTCATGCTGTCAGGCTTTGTAAAGCGGGGGCAGAACGTAGTCCTGATCCTTGATGTCAGTTGCCAGCTGCTGCCGGTGCGCAGTGCGCAGGTCTGAGATCAGGATTTGCAGACGCTGGATGTCTTTGTCCAGCGCGCTTTGCGAGCCGCCCTGGCCATAGAGTGACTGCTGCATCCGCAGGCAGATGTCGCGCACTTCGGCATTGCCTGTGCGCACGGCGAGCGCATCCAGTGTGTGGAGATCGGCATCAGCAAAGTACTGGCGAGCCCAGCCAATCAGCGCCAGACGCAGCGCCGGGAGGTGCTTGCCGGAGCAGGCGTTGATGAATTCCTTGAATGCCTGGGCTTCCGCTTCCGGTGCAATCGCGCGTCGATACATGGGTGCCGCAACCGGATATTCCTTGCGAGGAGCGGCTGCTGGAGCGCGGCGCTTGAATTTCAGGAAGCTCAGCGCGAATACCAGTGCTGTCAATGCAGCGGCCAGGCTCAGAATCCACAGCGGAGTAGTGGGAGAGGCGACCAGCACTTGCTCCTCGGGCGCTGCAGTCGAGGCGGCAAAAGACTCACGCGTGGGTTCTTCCATATCGGCGTTGGAGAGCAACAATGCCTCACCAGTACTCCCTGATCGCGCAGCGCCGACAGTGATCGCCGTATCTTCGACGGTGGCGTACTTGATCTCGCCGGTATCAATGTCGTACCAGGGAATGCTGATGCCCGGCACCCTGATAGTCCCATCGGCTGTCATCAACATGGAGGTGGACTCGGTGCGTTTGCCGACGATATTGCCGTCGACGAAGCTGCGCTCAATGGATGCCGGCTCCGGATAAATGTTCACGCCGTCGATGGCGGGCGTTTCCAGAGGCGGAAGCGCGGCGCCATCCAGTCCGTTGGCTTCGATCTCGATGATGCGATAGACAGAATCGCCTACGCGGACATTGGTGAAGTCATTGTCCCAGGTCTCGCGAATGCTGATTTCCGACGCAGGCAGCCAGAGAGCATCCGTGGGGTAGTCGGCGGGCTTTTCGCTGACGGTGATGGAATGGCCTTCCGCATAGGACGTGATGGTGCGGGTATTGAGATTGCGGAACACGTAACTGCTGGAGCTGTCGGTCACCTCGCCACGGAACATGATGTCCGGAATTTCCAGAGTGCCGCTGCGCTGCGGGAAGATGGCGTACTGCTTTTCATAGACGCCATAACGCATGCCGTCCACGAGTGTCTCGTACTGATTGGGCGTGCCGATGGGCTGCACGACCGCCTCCGGCAGATCCAGCTCGGTGAAGATCGGGTTGCGAATGCCGCTGATGGTGTAATAGAGCCTGATCGAGAAGAGCAGCTGCTCCTGCACGAACAAGGATTCCTTGCTCACCACGGCCTCCATGAACAGCTCCTGGCCAGCGAGGCCGGAGGAGGTTCTGGGTTCCACCGTTATGGTGAGAGGCGCTGTGGTCGAGCCAGCCACTTGCAGGGCCGGGATGGTGATCTGACCTTCGTTCAGCGGAAACAGCGTCAGATGGTAGTCGATTCTGGACTGCATGCTGTTGTTGACGGTGCTGATCTGGCTGGACGTGCGGGTGGAGATGACCTGGAAACCAGCCTCGAGAGGGGCCAGATCCATCTCCACGCCACCGGACTGGCCTTCGACACGGATGGTCAGAATGACAGTTTCGCCCCGAATGATTTCCGTACGGTCGACAGTTGCTGTCACTGGTTGCGCCTGCACCACCGCAGAAAACGCACAGAAGAATGCCGCCACCAGGCAGGCCCGCAGAGTTACCATATTTGCCCGTCCGTCGATTGTGGGGAAGTGCGGGCGTCCAGCTGGCGCCGGCGGTATTCAAACTGGAACTTGCGCTGCATGAGTTCACCCGGATCGTCGTCGATTCGACGCAGCCACTGCTCCAGAGACTCCTGACTTTCCGTCTCGGCATTGCTCTGATTGGGCTGCTCGCCAGGCGTCTGTTCTTCCTGTTGCTCCTGCTCGTTGCCTTGCTGTTGTTCCTGCTGCTCTTGTTCTTCGCCTTCTTCGCCTTCTTCCTGCTGTTCCTGCTGCTGTTCCTGATCCTGTTCTTCCTGTTCGCCTTCTTCCTGTTCTTCCTCAGACTGTTCTTCCGTCTGATCCTGCGGCGAGGTCATGTCATCGTCTGACTGTTGTTCTTCTTCGTTCTGCTGCTGCTCCAGCAGCGCCGCCACGATCTCGCGATTATGGATGGCATCGGCATGTTCCGGGTCCAGCGCGATGGCAATGTCGTAGGCAGAGATGGCGGCCTCGAAGTTCTGCGTCATCGCGTAAGCGTTGCCAAGATTGTAGTGGTTGTCCGGATTGGTGCCCGGATCAAGACTGTAAGCCTGCACGGCACCGGCAAAGTCGCCGGCACGATAAGCCGCAGTGCCACGCCACTCGGGCGATTGGAACAGGATGGCAGCGCCCACGGTGTCTTCCTGTGCAAACGCTTCCGCGCCTTGCTGATCCTTGGTCTTCCACAGGTCGGTCCACTCGGCTGCCTGCACCTGACTGGAGGGACTGAACAGACCGGCAGTGCCCAGCAGCAGAGTGATGGTGAGGAGCCAGCCGCGGCGAAACGCCATGGCACCCAGTGGCAGAATGAGCAGAAGCAACCAAGGGCCGGCTTCGAACCAGATGTCGAAATTCTCTTCCACGGCAGTCAGTTCGTCTTCGTCGAGAAAGCCGTCGTCTTCCAGCAGATAGTCGAGATCTCGCCCTGTCAGATCCATGTCGGCGTAGCGACCGTCCACGGCGGATGCAAGGTCCTGAAGACTGGCGCGATCCAGTCGGGCCACCACGATCTGACCGTTGGCATCGCGCAGGAAATCGCCACCGGCTGCAGGAATCGTGGCACCGGCATCGGTCCCTACGCCCAGGATGACCAGGCGGTAGCCACTCTGTGACAGCATTTGTTCCAGTTCAGCGTGATCGCGGCGTTCAACGCCATCGGTCACCAGCAGAATGGTGCCCGATGCAGCGCCGGCATCTGCAAAGAGTTGCCGCGCTGTTTGTATGGCAGCAACGGTATTGCTGCCAAAGGCCGGCATCATGTTCGGGTTGATGGAAGGCACCAGGGAGCGGATGGTGACCGAATCCTCCGTGAGTGGCGTCACGGCATGGGCGTCACCGGCATACACGATCAGGGCCGTCTGGCCTTCGACTCGGCGATCCAGCACGTCCATGATCTTGCGTTTGCTGACTGTCTGGCGGTTGGGCTCGAAGTCTGTGGCGTACATGGACAATGACTGGTCATACACAATCACCATGGCATCCTGACGCGCCTGCACGGGCTGCGGAATCTTCTCCCAGACTGGGCCGGCCAGCGCCAGAATCGAGAGAGTCCACAGGCTCAGCAGTATGACCAGCGGCGTGCGTTCGGCGACACTCTTGGTGTTGTCGAGCAGATACGGCAGCAGTTCCTTGTCGATGGCTCTGTCCCAGGCGCTGGCACTCTCATTGAGCCGCCAGAGAAAGAACACGCACAGCAGGGCAGGAATCAGGGCCAGCAGCCAGAGTGGCCGCAGGAAGTGGAACTCGGCAAGAAAGAGGGCGAGCTGACTGGATTCGGCCATTACTGACCTCCTGTTGCGGCGGGACGCACGGCGTCCTTGTCTGTGGCAGCAGCAGGCTGTCCACTGAACAGCACGGACCAGGGGAAGCTCAACATGGCCAGCAGGAAACTCAGGAGCACCGCAGCGCCGAGAGGCCAGTAGAACAAGACATTGACCGGGCGGAACGTCTGCTGATCCTGTTCGATTGCTTCGAGTGTGTCGAGTTCGGCATAGATGTCAATCAGGTCTTGTACGTCGCGGGCACGGAAGTAGCGGCCCCCTGTGGATTCGGCGATCTGCGTGAGGTTTTCCTCGTCCAGTTCTGCAGACGGGTTGATGGCGCGCGAGCCCTGGAAGGAGCGTTGTACCAGATTGTCTGCACCCATGCCGATGGTGTAGATCTTGATGTTCTCGATCTGGGCGAGTTGACCCGCCTGGAGAGGTGTCACCGCGCCGGCGTTGTTGACGCCGTCTGTCAGCATGATCATGACGCGGCTGTCGGCGGGGCGCTCACGCAGGTGCTTGACACCAAGCCCGATGGCGTCGCCGATTGCCGTGGCGGACTCTTCGATCATCCCGATCTCGAGTTCGGCGATCAGTTTGGCGACAGTACTGCGGTCGAAGGTCAGTGGCGTCTGGATATAGGCATGGGCCGCAAACAGGATCAGGCCCAGACGATCACCTTCGCGGCGCTCGGCGAAGTCGCTCACGACCGCCTTCATGACTTCGAAGCGCGACAGCTGGGCGTTGTTGAGCACCATGTCACGGGCTTCCATGCTGCCGGAGATATCCACGACGAGCATCAGATCCCGGCCGGTGGAGGGCAGTTCGATTGGTTCGCCTACCCACTGCGGACGGGTTGCTGCCAGCACCAGGCCGACCCAGATCAGCGTCAGGCAGATCAGTTTGAGGATGCGGTTGGCGTCAGAGCGCACGGAATCGGTTTGCAGCTGTGACAGGCGTTGAAAGAAGGGGACATACAGGGCTGCATCCTGACGGGCGGCACGCGCGAAGAAGCGGTACACCAGAAGGGGAAGGGGCAGTGCCAGCAGGGCCCAGGGCCAGGTCAACTCAAGCATGGTCGGAAACCGGCGTCGCAGCGGACGTGTTGTTGGAGGGCTTCTCCGGATTGATTCTAGCCAAATAGACACTGCCAATCCATTGGTGGGCCATCTGGTACAGGCGTTGCTCGTCCACATCCCAATGCTTGGCAAACCGGCCCTGACTCAAAGTGAATGCCAGTGCATCATCGAGCAATCCAGCATCGCCGTGCTCGCGCAGAAACGCAATCCAGGCTGCGCCGCCAAGGCTGGCGAAATTTTCGTGCCTGAAGTTCTTCATGGCCACTCGTCGCAGGACGCCATTGACGTCGCTGACGAAGTTCAGTTTCAGAATATCGACGTCGGACGGCTCCTTGCCTTGCGACTGATCACGCAATGCAGACAGGCACTTGTCGAGTTCGCGAATTGCAAAACTGCGTGCACGCTGCAACTTCCAGCCGGCGTAGTAACGGCGAAAGGCCCAGACAAGAATGGCGCATAGAATGAAGAACAGAATCCACCACCCGGGGGCGGGCGGCCAGAACCCAACGGGTTCAGGCATGTGGATGTCGGCCAGTTGGCTCAGAGGGTTTGCACTGTCCATTGTCTGATCTGCTCAACAACAAATTGATTGGTTCGAAGTTTCAGGTAAGGAATCTGCAAACGCGTGAACTCCGCCTGCAACGCTTCCATCCTGTTCTTGAAAAGTTCCTGATAGTCTCGACGAGCTGTCTGGCTGTAGGAATTCAGAGTTCCCTTGCGCGCGCCGTCGGTAATGCTGTAGTAGCCGGGCACAGGCAGATTCTCTTCCAGTGCATCGTAAATGATGCAGCACACTACATTGTTGTGCCGGGAAAGCTGATTCAGGTATTGCACGGCGGTAGCGTCCAGCGTGCTGAAGTCACTGAGTATGTAAAGTGTGCTGCCCGGCTTGGTGATACGACGGATATCGGCCAGTGCCTGAGTCAACCCACCATGGACCTGCCCCTGCGCAGCGGCTGCCGTACGTGCTTCCTTGTCGGCGAGACGGGCGTTGAAAGTCTGCAACTGGTTCAACAAGTGCAGGGCAGAGCGACGGCTGCGTTTCGGTCGCACCAGCGCCTGGTCGGTGTCGGAGAACACCAGGCCGCCGACACGGTCGCCATTGTCGATGGCCATCCAGCAGAAAATCGCCGCAGCCTGCGCTGCAATGACGGACTTGAATGCTACTTGTGACCCGAAGAACATGCTGCTGGACTGATCGACGGCGATGATCACCGGGCGCTCGCGCTCTTCCCGGAAGACTTTCGTGAAGGGCTTGCCAGTCCGTGCCGTTACCCGCCAGTCGATGGTGCGGATGTCATCGCCAGCCTGATAGGGACGAAATTCTTCGAAGTCGATGCCGCGTCCGCGCATCTTGGACATGTGCAAGCCGGAAATCCCGGCGATGGATCGCGAGTAGGGCACATACTCCACAATCTTGGCAGCGTGACGCTGGATCAGCAGCTGCTGCAGACTGATGATGGCGCCTTTGCTCTGATAGAGCGCCTGCTGTTGATCACTCTGCGTCGAAATGGACATGGGACGACTGTCTCGTTGCACGGCACTCACAGTGCCTTCTTATTGGTGGCTGTCGCACGACTCGGTAGTTCAGGCCGCGGGAACACGTTCCAGGATTGTAGTCAGAACCTTGTCCGGAGTGACACCACTGGCCTCTGCTTCGAAACTCAGCAGAATGCGGTGTCGCAGCACGTCGAAGAAGACGGCTTGAATATCGTCCGGGCTGACAAAGTCCTTGCCGAGAATCCAGGCGTGGGCACGGGCACACCGATCCAGAGAAATCGTACCGCGTGGGCTGGCGCCATACTCAAGCCAGTTGGCCAGATCGTCGCCATACAGTTCCGGGTGACGTGTCGCCATGATCAGCTGAATGATGTATTCCTCAACTGCCGGCGCCATGTGCATCGCAAGAATTTCCTGACGTGCGGCAAAGAGATCTTCCTGACTGATGATGCGGGGCGCTGCCGGCACTTTGTTCTGTGCCTCATTGCGCACGAGCTGCAGGATGCGACGTTCGGCTTCGGTGGACGGATAGCCGATGGACACATGCATCAGGAAGCGGTCAAGTTGAGCTTCCGGCAGGGGATAAGTACCTTCCTGCTCGATTGGGTTCTGCGTTGCCATCACAAGGAACAAGGGCGGCAACTGGAAAGATTCACGACCCACGCTGACCTGATGCTCGGCCATCGCCTCCAGAAGTGCGGACTGCACTTTGGCGGGAGCGCGGTTGATCTCGTCGGCCAGAACCAGGTTGTGGAAAATCGGACCGGGCTGAAAGCGGAACGACCCATCTTCCGGCCGGAAAATCTCTGTGCCGGTGATGTCGCTGGGCAGCAGGTCCGGTGTGAACTGAATGCGGTGGAAGTCGCCTTCCACGGCCTTTGACAAGTCTTTGATTGCCTTGGTTTTAGCAAGGCCGGGAGCGCCTTCTACCAGTAAGTGGCCATCGGCCAGAAGTGCTATCAGCAAGCGGTCAACCAGACGCTCCTGCCCGATGATCTGCTGAGAAAGCCAGTCCCTGAGTTCTGTGATAATGGCGTGATGACTCATATTTTTTCTCTGTTCTTTTTAGTTAAATGCTTGATCTGGTTGGGCGAAAGTCAGCGATTGTAACCGTTGTGCCTGCGATGTCTAGGTGCGATTTGCGTCAGTGTGTGGCTCTTACAGAGAGCCGTCAACGCCTTGATACGCGCGGAGACGGGGCGCATTCAATCTCCTATAATGTCGACCTTCGAAGAACTGCGGACACCGGCCCGCCCATGCTCGAGCAAGCGTTCATGAAAAAACTGACACTGGACATTTCCCTGCCTGCCGATCGCTATGAAGCGCTCTATACGGGATCGGTCAAGGACGTGCAGGTAATCTCGAGAGAAGGTGTGCGTGTGCGTTTTCCCGGCATGATTCTGCAGAAATTCCTGAAGCACGATGGCGTGCATGGGACCTTCGTCATCGAGTTCGATGACGCCAACAAATTCAGAGCGATCACCAAAATTGTATAGCTTATTGCGAACACTGCTGTTCACGCTTCCGGCGGAAACCTCTCACTCAGTGACGTTGCCATTGCTGGATATCGCTGCAAGAACCGGGATGATTCGCCTGCTGGCATCGCCCCCTGCATACGCTGCTCCCCGCACGGTGATGGGGCTGCAATTTCCCAACCCGGTAGGGTTGGCAGCGGGGCTGGACAAGAACGCGGATCACATCGATGCCCTGGCAGCACTGGGTTTCGGTTTCATTGAAGTGGGGACGCTGACGCCCCGCCCTCAGCCAGGCAATCCAAAGCCGCGCCTGTTCCGGCTGGCCCCTGAGCGCGCCATCATCAATCGCATGGGCTTCAACAACAAAGGCATTGATCATGCTCTGACTGCAATAGCGCGCAGCAAGTATCGGGGCATTCTCGGAATCAATATCGGCAAGAATTTCGACACACCCGTCGAGAAGGCCGCCGATGATTATCTGATCTGCATGCGCAAATGCTACAACGTGGCCAGTTATATCGTCGTCAATCTGTCGTCGCCGAATACGCCGGGATTGCGCAGCCTGCAATTTGGCGACGAATTGCAGAAGCTGCTCGCCTTGCTCAAGGCCGAGCAGGAAGTCCTTGCTGCTCAACATGGCCGCAAGGTGCCACTTGTCGTCAAGATTGCGCCGGACTTGTCGGATGACGAGATTCGCCTGATTGCGCAGGCGCTTTTGAGCAATGCCGTGGAGGGCGTGATTGCCACGAACACCACGCTCGATCGCAGCCAGGTGCAGAGCAGTATTCATCGGGAGCAGGCGGGTGGTCTGAGTGGCGCGCCAATTGTCGACAAGTCCACCCATGTAATTCGTGTGTTGCACGCGGCACTTGAGGGACGAATTCCCATCATTGGCGTCGGTGGCATCCTGAGCGGCGAGGATGCAGCTGAAAAGATTGCGGCAGGTGCAAGTCTGGTGCAACTGTACACCGGGTTCATCTATCGCGGCCCGGCTCTCGTTGGCGAAGCGGTCGCCGCAATAGAGGCGGGCGAATGACGGGCGTGCTCTATCTGTACACAACGTCGGGTTGTCATCTGTGCGAGCAGGCGGAACAGTTGCTGTTGCCAGTATTGATGCATGTCAGTCGTCTGCGCGAGGAAACCGGTCTCGCTCCGCTGGTTCTCCAGCACGTTGAAATTGCCGAAGACTCTGCGCTGGTTGAGCGCTATGGGGTGCGAATCCCCGTGCTGGCGGTGCAGGGTGCTGCTGAGGAGTTGGGCTGGCCATTTGACCAGGGCGACGTATTCACCTATCTCAGTACTGTTGGCCGCTGATCCAGCGCAAGTCATTCAAGGCAGGGCAAAAAGCCTTCTTGCATTGGCAGTGGTGTGCTGCGCAATCTCCGCAGGACTCTTGTGCATGGTCTGCGCGGCGACACGCAGGACTTCCTGCAACAGCGCCGGCTCATTGCGCCGGCTTTTGGGCTTCGGGCGCAAGGTTCTTGGCAGAAGATACGGGGCATCTGTTTCCAGCAGCAAACGGTCTGCCGGAATGTCATGCAGGAACTCCAGCATGTGAGCGCCGCGACGCTCATCGCAAATCCAACCGGTGATGCCGATATACATGTCCAGATCGAGATAGTCATAAAGCTCATGCTTCTCGCCAGTGAAGCAATGCACCACGCCGCCCGCCACCAACGCATCGCGATACGTCTTCAGAATCGGCAGAAAGCGCGAATGCGCATCGCGCTGATGCAGGAACACGGGTTTGCCGATTGTTGCCGCCAGCTCCAGATGCTGCTCAAAGATTTTTTCCTGCTGCGGGCGGGGCGAGAAATCGCGATTGAAGTCCAGACCTGTTTCGCCAATCGCTTTCACACGGGCATGACTGGCCAGTGCCCGAATGCGGGAGAAGGCTTCGGCATCGCAATGCTGCGCTTCATGGGGGTGAACGCCGGAAGTTGCTGAAAGGAGTGCGGGATATTTTTCTGCCAGAGCGATGGCGTGCGCGCTGGCGTCTGGCGTAGTGCCGGTGACCAGTATATGGACCAGCCCCGCGGCACTGGCGCGCTCGAGGACGGCGTCCAGGTCTGCTGCAAACGACTCATGTCCGAGGTTGGCGCCTATATCGATCAAGGGCGCATGTTCATGCTCATGCATTGCCGACGACTGCACCCAGTTGCGAGGCCCAGCGGATACTTTCCATGTAGCTGCTTTCCAGCTCGCGAGCGCCGATGTTCAACTTGGCCAGAGCCTCCCAGTCAATGGCCTGCCAGTTGGCCTGTTCGTAGGCCACGACAGTCCGGAGTACCAGGCCTATGGCGCCGGTGCCATCCATGAGTCCATCCACGACCACTTGTGAGAGTGGCATAGAGGCAATGATTTCCTTGAGCTCCACATCGAAGAAGGCGTCCAGATTCGACAGCAGACCGGTGGTGAAATAGGGGTCGCTGCTTGCAGAATTGGTGAAGCACTCTGCCAGCAACTGACACATTTTGGCGCGCGTCATTGCCAGCACAGAGAGGGCATTGGGCTTGTCCGCCATATTGCTGAGGGAGAGCAGAGTCGCCCAGCTCTTCACCTGGCGCAGACCCAGCATCGAAACAGCATGTTGCAGCGACGTGATCTCGCGCCGGCCGGAAAAAGCGGCGGAGTTCACGAGCTTGATCAGCTTCACGCT
>CAYWMC010000002.1:14925-24364 GCA_964459345.1 uncultured Klebsiella sp.
TCTCGCGCCGGCCGGAAAAAGCGGCGGAGTTCACGAGCTTGATCAGCTTCACGCTCAGCACGGGATCCTTGGCGATGATGCCGGAAATGTTTGACAGCTCGACATCCGGATTCTGCAATTGCGCCAGCAGATTGAGGACCACCAGTTTGCTGGCAGGAACCTTGCGGCCTTTGACCTGCTCCGGCTTGCTGAGGAAATAGCCCTGAAACAGCTTGAATCCAAGCGACTTGCAATAGTGGAACATTTCGTGGGTTTCGACTTTCTCGGCCAGCAAGACCACATTGAATGGCTTAAGCAGTTCAACATGGCGCTTTATCTCGGCTTCGTCGAAAGCCAGCACATCGATCTTCACGATGTCGGCAATATGCAGCGCGGTATCCCACTTGTTGTCATAGACGAAATCGTCCAGCGCTATTGTGTAGCCGGCCTCTTTCAAGGACTTCAGGTTGCGATTCAATTCCTCATCGACTTCGATGTCCTCGAGCACTTCAATGACGAAGCGTTTCTTGTCGAAGGGCGGTGGATTGAGGATCAGATTGCGGGTGAAATTGATGTATGCCGGATGCCCCTGCACGACATCACTGATGTCCATTTCGTTGAAGGCATTGAGGAAGACCTGCGACGTGGCAGAGTCACCATCGAAGATGTTTGCCTGATTGGTATTGTCAGATCGAAACAGCAACTCGTAGGCAGCTACCTTGATGTTCTCATCGAAGATTGGTTGTCGGGCCAGGAGTATGTGTTGATCAGTCATTGCGATTCTCGTGGGTTCAGGCTTGGCGGCATTGTATCCGAACAGGCCTTTTTTGCCATGTCTTTGAAGTATATTTGCCGCAAATCGGGCCATAGACCTGCCCGGGTGATTCGCCCATAATACCGCGCCATGCTTGCCGCACCGCTGGCGAAGCGCTCATCACACCAAACTCGACGAAGGTAATTGAAGTGGGTAATTCCAAAGCAAAGAAGGAGCTCAATTGGGCGGAACTGGGATTTCAGTATCGCCAGACGGACTTCCGGTTCAGTGCAACATACAGTGATGGCGCCTGGTCTGCGGGCGAGCTGCTGGAGTCTCCTTTGATTGCTGTGCATGAGGGGGCGCCAGCCTTGCATTATGCCCAGCAGTGCTTCGAAGGCATGAAGGCACAAACGGCACCGGATGGCCGGGTATTGTTGTTCCGCCCCGACCTCAACAGCGAGCGCATGAATCAGGCCGCCGGGCGTCTGCTGATGCCGGAAGTGCCTTACGAGCTCTTCATTCGAGGAGTGGAAGAAGCCGTGCGAGCCAACTACGCGTGGATACCGCCTCATGGGTCCGGAGCCTCGCTGTATATACGTCCCATGCTGATCGGCGTGGGCGAGAATCTCGGGCTGCGCCCTGCAAAGTCCTTCGAGTTCCGCGTATTCGTGTCACCCGTCGGTCCCTACTACAAGAGTGCAGGCATGGCCTTGATCTCCCTGGCGGTTTCCGAGTTCGACCGTGCGGCACCGGCAGGCACAGGGGCATTCAAAGTCGGCGCCAATTATGCAGGCGGCCTGCTGGCTACCCGTCACGCGCAGGCTTTGGGTGCCAACGAGGCGCTCTACCTGGACTCCAAGACGCGCACTTATATAGATGAAGCGGGTTCTGCCAATATCGTGGTCGCCATGAAGGGCAATCGCTTCGTATCTCCCAAGTCGAATGCGATCCTCCCCAGTGTGACTCGGCGTTCGGTCATGACACTGGCCGAGCAGCACCTGAACATGACAGTGGAAAACCGTCCGATCGACCTGCGCGGTGAGCTGGCTGATTTCGAAGAAGTGGCTGCCTGTGGCACTGCTGCAGTGCTGTCGCCTGTAGGGAAGATCTGGGTGGACGGCGTCTGGCATGCGTTCTACGGCCATGGCGAGAAAGTCGGTCCCGTCATGCAGAAGGTCTATGATCTGCTGGTTGGAATTCAGCGCGGCGAGCTCGCCGATGACAATGGCTGGCTCTACGAAGTGCGCATGGACTGAGAACTTCTGCAGCGAATTCCGGGAGGCAAGCTGCCCGGAATTCGCTGTGTCTCGCTTGGCAATCGCACAAACAAACGCTTGACCCTCACGCAGTCACCCCTTATATATGTCGCCTTCTTTCGACCCCGGCAGCTCACATGAAGTGCAGCGCGGGCCCAGTCCACCTCCCGCGCAGTGATCAGGAACCGTTACAAACAATGAGCAAATCGTTGGTGATAGTGGAGTCGCCTGCCAAGGCCAAGACCATCAATAAATACCTTGGCAAGGAATTTGTCGTCAAATCCAGTGTGGGGCATATTCGCGACCTGCCGTCGGGGGGCAATGCCCAGGGCATCGATACCAAGGAGCGCGCCAAGGCGGCCGCTGTTACCCGCAAGCTCAGTGCCGATGACAAGGCGCAGCACAAGCAGACCAAAGCGAAAGAACAGCTGGTTGCGCGCATGGGGGTCGACCCCGAGCGTGACTGGGCCGCGCAATACGAAATCCTGCCTGGCAAGGAAAAGGTCGTTGCCGATCTGAAGAAACTTGCCAAGGACGCCGACGTCATCTATCTCGCAACCGACCTTGACCGTGAGGGGGAGGCAATCGCCTGGCACCTCAAGGAATCCATTGGCGGCGATGCATCGCGCTACAAGCGAGTCGTGTTCAACGAGATCACCAAGAAGGCTATCAACGAAGCGTTCTCGCATCCCGGCGAGCTGGACATGAAGTACGTGCAGGCGCAGCAGGCCAGGCGCTTTCTGGATCGCGTCGTGGGTTTCATGGTATCGCCGTTGCTGTGGGCCAAGGTTGCCCGCGGCTTGTCTGCCGGGCGCGTGCAGTCTGTGGCAGTGCGGCTGATAGTGGAACGCGAGCGCGAGATCCGGGCGTTTATTCCCGAAGAATACTGGGAAATCTTTGCGGATCTGCAGACTGCCAAGCGCGCTGCGCTACGTTTCCAGGTGGTAAAGCATCTGGATGAAACCTTCCGGCCCGTGAACAAGGCGCAGACGGACGCCGCACTGCAGCAGCTGCAGAAGGCACCATTCGTGGTGACTCGTCGGGAAGACAAGCCCACGTCCTCCAAGCCCAAGGCTCCACTGATCACCTCGACGTTGCAGCAGGCGGCGAGCACGCGCCTCGGCTTCGGCGTCAAGAAGACCATGACGCTGGCACAACGCCTTTATGAAGCCGGCTACATCACGTACATGCGAACAGACTCGACGCATTTGAGCGACGATGCGGTGGCCATGTGTCGCGACTACATCAAGAAGAAATTCGGCAGCCAGTACCTGCCAGAGCAACCGATTCGCTACAGCGCCCGCGAAGGTGCGCAGGAAGCGCACGAAGCCATTCGACCAACGGATGTGTCGACCTCCAGCAATGATCTGCAGAACATGGAGCGCGACGCAGAGCGCCTGTATGCCCTGATCTGGCAGCACTTCGTGGCCTGCCAGATGCCGCCGGCGCAATATCTGAGCAGCCTGATCGCCGTTGGCGCAGGGGACTACGAATTGCGCACCAAGGGCCGCATCATGCAGTTCGACGGCTATCTGCGGGTGTTGACGGTGAAGGAAGAGGACGTTGTGCTGCCACCGGTGCAGGTTGGCGAAACACTGACGCTGGACAAGCTCGACCCGAATCAGCATTTCACCAAGCCATCTGCCCGGTATACCGAAGCCAGTCTGGTAAAGGAGCTGGAGAAGCGCGGTATCGGCCGCCCCTCCACCTACGCCGCCATTATTTCCACTATCCAGGAGCGCGGCTACGTCAAGGTTGAGAGCCGGCGCTTCTATGCGCAGAAGATGGGCGATATCGTCGCAGAGCGCCTTCTGGAAAGCTTCACGGAGCTGATGGACTACGATTTCACCGCCAAGATGGAAGACGACCTCGACAAGGTGGCCGCCGGATCTCTGGACTGGAAACAGGTGCTCGACACGTTCTACAAGGACTTCAAAAGCCAGCTGGAGATCGCCTCTTCGGAGGATGCCTCCGGCATGCGCAGCAACAAGCCGACGGATACTGACATTCCATGTCCGAAGTGCGGCCGGCCGATGCAGATTCGCACGGCGTCCACGGGCGTGTTCCTGGGATGTTCCGGCTACGCACTGCCCCCCAAGGAGCGTTGCAAGTCCACAATCAATCTGACGCCGGGCGAAGAAGCCATCAGCACCGACAATGCGGAAGAAGCGGAAGAAGCCGAGAACGAGCTGCTGCGTCATCGCAAGCGTTGCCCCAAGTGCAATGCGGCCATGGACAGCTATCTGATCGACGAGCGCCGCAAGCTGCATATCTGCGGCAACAATCCGGATTGTTCGGGATTCCTTGTGGAGGACGGCGGATTCAAGATTCGCGGCTATGAAGGCCCCGTCATCGACTGCGACAAGTGCGGCTCTGTGATGCAGTTGAAGTCCGGGCGCTTTGGCAAGTACTTCGGCTGCACCAATGAAGAGTGCAAGAACACCCGCAAACTGCTGCGCAGTGGTCAGGCGGCCCCGCCCAAGATGCCGCCAGTGGTGATGTCTGAACTGCGCTGCGAGAAAGTGGACGACCATTACGTGCTGCGCGACGGTGCGGCGGGACTGTTCCTGGCGGCCAGCAAGTTTCCGAAGAATCGGGAAACCCGCGCGCCACTCGTTGCGGAACTGTTGCCGCACCGTGATGCCCTGGATCCCAAATATCAGTTCCTGCTCAGCGCCCCGGTGAAGGACCCGGAAGGCAATATGGCCGTCATACGCTACAGCCGCAAAACGGCAGAGCAATATGTGTTGTCAGAGGCTGAAGGCAAGCCAACCGGATGGAAAGCGTTCTATCGATCCGGTCGCTGGGTGGTGGAAAAGTAAGTCTGCAGAGCAGCAGGATGCCGGTTGCCGACATCCTGCTGCTGTCTAGAGTCCGCGGCGAATCACGCCAACGCTGACACCTTCAATCGTGAATTGCTGTGATCTCAGATCCACATCAATTGGCGAAAAATCATCATTCTCTGCAATGAGTTGCAGCGTGTACTTGTTGTTGCCTCTCAAGAGACGTTTTACCGTCACGTCCTCGTCAATGCGGGCTACGATGATGTCACCATCCACTGCCTGTTCGGTCTTGTGTACCGCCAGCAGGTCGCCATCATGAATGCCGATCTTGATCATGCTGCTGCCCTTGACCGTCAGCAGGTAGTCGGCACGCGGCCTGAAAAAATCCGGCGGAATGTCGCAATAATCGTCGATGCTCTCGATCGCCAGTATCGGACTGCCAGCGGCTACCTGGCCTACGATGGGCAGGCCGGTGTGCTCAAGGGCGGGCAGGCGAATGCCCCGTGAGGTGCCTGGGACCATCTCGATGGCGTGTTTGCGCTCCAGTGCACGCAGGTGTTCCTCGGCAGCATTGGGCGACTTGAAGCCCATCTTGCGGGCGATCTCAGAGCGGGTAGGGGGAAAGCCCGTTTCCTGCTGATATTCCCGGATGAAGGCAAGAATCTCTGCCTGGCGTGGCGTGAGGTTGATCATGGCGATGTCACCTTTCTGGGCAAATGTGCTGTAAGTATATACAGTCATCCTTGAATGACAAGTGCTTTGCCGGGTCTGGCCGAATTTGTGATAATCCGCCGGCCCGATATTCAGGGCATGTCACTTCTGCCACATGCGCAGTCCCGGCCGCGGAGGCCGCAGCTTTCCATGAACTACACGTCCGAACGCAAGGCCCCGGGTGTCCTGATGCTTGATCTCGAAGGACTGGTCCTGACCGCCGAAGAGCAGGAGCTTCTGGTACACCCTCAAGCAGGCGGTGTCATTCTGTTTGCGCGCAACTATGCCTCTCCCCAGCAGGTCCGCGACCTGAACGATGCCATCCGGGCCTGCAACCCTGCACTGCTGATCGCAGTAGATCAGGAAGGCGGACGCGTGCAGCGACTTCGCGAGGGCTACACCCGCCTGCCGCCCATGGGAGTGTTTGCCGGGCAGTTGCGTTCCGACCCGGAGCAGGCCCTGCACTGCGCCAGGGAGTGTGGCTGGCTGATGGCTGCAGAGGTGCTCTCGGCAGGTTTCGACTTCAGTTTTGCCCCTGTGCTTGATTTGGACGTTGGCATCAGCGCCGTCATCGGCAACCGCGCGTTTGGCAGTACCCCCGCAGACGTGGTGCCCCTGGCGAATGCCTTCATGCAAGGCATGCATGCGGCCGGCATGGCCACCACAGGCAAGCACTTCCCTGGACACGGCAATGTTGGCGCCGATTCCCATACCGACATCCCCGTCGACACGCGCCCGCTGCAGACCATCCGCGAGCAGGACCTGCAGCCATTCGCCGCCTGCCTTGATCAGCTGGACGCAGTCATGCCTGCGCACGTGATCTATGCACAGGCCGATTCGCGCTGCGCCGGGTTCTCGCCATTCTGGTTGCAGACAGTGTTGCGGGGCGAGCTCGGCTTCGATGGAATCATCTTCAGCGACGATCTGGCCATGGCGGGAGCGGCCGCTGCGGGAGGCATCGAGGCGCGGGTGGATGCTGCGATGGAGGCGGGATGCGACATGGTGCTGGTGTGCAATGACCGACCGCTGGCACTGGCCGCGCTGCGTCATCTCGACAAGAGGGCCGAGCCAGCCAATCCGCGTCTGGCCCGCATGCGCAGACAGCAGGATCATTCCCGGGCAGCGCTGTTGCTGTCCGAGCGCTGGATGTCCGCGCGCGGCCTGCTCCAGGCGCTGGGGGCCACGGCATGATCGACGAGATCCGCAAGGTCATGGCGCAGGCCGAGTGCCTGGCCGATGCCAACGCATTGAACGGCATTCTGGACACCATGGCCGAGCAGCTGGGGGCTGCTGTGTCCGGCGAGAATCCCATCGTGATGTGTGTCATGAACGGGGGGTTGATACTCACCGGCATGCTGCTGCCACGACTGAATTTTCCACTGCAGGTGGATTATCTGCACGCTACGCGCTACCGCGAAAAGCTGACCGGTGCCGATCTGCAATGGAGGGCCTTTCCCTCTCTGGATCTGTCAGGAAGGGTCGTGGTGCTCGTGGATGACATCCTGGATGAGGGCGACACGCTGGTCGGCATTCGCGCCCATTGTCTGGCGCAGGGAGCTGCCCGGGTGCTGTGTGCAGTGCTCGTGGACAAGAACCATGAGCGTCGGCACCCCGCGCTGCCGCGGGCAGATATCACCGGTATGGATGCGCCGGATCGCTACCTGTTCGGGTTCGGCATGGACTACAAAGGCTATCTGCGCAATGCGCCGGGCATTTACGCGGTGGCGGGCGCCTGAGTGACTGCCGCCCAGGCCAGAAACTCCTCACCAGTGCCCTGAAAGATCACGCGTTCCAGCCTTTTGGAGAGCTGATAACGGTACATCGGGTCGTAGTATTCCTGCAGCAGGTGGCTGATCCACTCGCGATGTCCTTCGGTGTCCCCCGTGGCTGCCTGCGCCTCCAATGCACTACGCATCATCTTCTTCAGCAGGACATGACGGTCGCCGCCCAGCCGCCGTTGAATGCGATCGAGACTACTCAGCAGATACTCTGAAAACAAGGCGAAGGACTGCTCGGGATCAGCCAGCTGGTAGTCCGCAAGATTGCTGCGGATATAGTCGTTCAGAATGGTGTCTGCCCGCTTTTCCAGACTTTCCTGAATGAGCGCAATCGGTGCCTGCTTCATCACGCTGTAGAGCGCAAAAGGCACTGACAGGGAGCCGATGGCCTGACTTTCATCTTCCAGAATGATGCGTTCGAAAGGGCGTTGCTGCTGGCGCAGGAAGTCGATCGCCAGCGTATTTTCGAAGTCGATCTGACTTGGCTGGCCGCAAAGCATGGACCCGAAGGCTGAACCCCGATGTCGGGCGAGGCCTTCAAGGTCTACCCCGTTCGACAACCGGTGCAGCAGGTGCGTCTTGGCGCAGCCGGTCGGGCCGGCGATCACCAGGAATTGCCGTGTGTTGCTGGTCTGTTCAATGGTTTCCACCAGGAAATGCCGCAGCGCCTTGTAGCCCCCCGGCACGCGGGGGCACGTGGTGCCGGCCTCAGCAAGCCACTGCTGCGTGATGGCAGAGCGCAGGCCGCCCCGGAAGCAATACAGCCACGCGCCCGGATGGGCTTCCAGCCACGCCTGCCAGGCATCGATGCGGGCCTGCTTCACGCGGCCGTTGACCAGTCTGTGCCCAAGGGCGATGGCGGCATCCTGTCCTTCCTGCTTGTAGCAGGTGCCGACACGCTGGCGTTCCGTGTCCACAAGAAGGGGGAGATTTGCCGCGCACGGAAATGCCCCCCGGACGAATTCCATGGGAGCTCTGACATCCATTAATGGAGTATTATTGAGCAGCAGCGAGCGAAATAGTCCGTGATCTGATTCGTGCAAAGGTGGCTCCGTGGCCCGGGTTCGTGTTCAAGCTCTTGAAAGAGCGGCCGATATAGCATGAATGAAAGTTCGGGGACAAGGATATTCCTCGCCAAGCAAGACGCTGAAGCGCCCGCGAGTCCGGGCCTGGGAACACTGTGACAAACGACCACGCAACACCGGAAGCTATCCCGCACTCTCACTCTGACTCCAGCCACGCGCCTCGGTGGTGGTGGCCACTCAGAGCCCATACCCGCCATCTCCTGCTCGCCGGTTTGCCAGTGGCGATGATTATTGCCTTGCTTGGATTTGTGCGTGAACCGCAGTTTGAATCCCGCACACTTGTGGAAGTGCAGGCACCGGTATTCGCAGCTGCAACTGAAGAGAGCCGCGTCGCGGGCAGTCTGCCCATGCTGATGGAAACCCAGAAGAGCATCGTCACGTCTGCCACTGTGGCCGGTGAGCTGCGTGAGGGACTGCGTGTGGAGATTGTCCCGCAAACCTTCCTGCTGGCCTTGCATTACCGGGCCAGGGACGCCGAAACGGCGCGCTCCGGAGCCAGTGCAGTGGCTCAGGCCTACATCGACTACACCGTGAATACTCAGGTACAGGAAGTGCGGCGTGCGGCCAGTCTGCTGATCGCCAAGCTGGACAGTGTCACGCAGATTCCCGACTACACCATGATCGACGTTGGTGAGGCTGACCCGCAGGTGACGGCCTTGTCTGCCAATCCCGTGCATGACCTGATACCACCCTTGCAGGTGGACCAGCCAGAGAATTCGGCGCTGACTGGCCTGTCCTCGGCTGGGCAGCGTGTGCTCGGTCCTGTGCTGGAGTCGGCGCTGGTCAGCCAGGTCGTGCGCAGCTATGACGCCACATTGGCGCAGATGATCAGTGCCCGGGTTCTCGACCCTGCCTCCATGCCTGTCGAGCCCTTGCCCATCACTGTGGGTTGGTGGGTGCTGCTGGGTTACCTCGGCACGGTCGCCGTGCCGGCCCTGGTGCTGGCGGCGCGCTTTAAGTGGCGCGACAGTCTGGATTTTCCGTCTGATGTGGCCCGTACTCTGGCGCGACCATGTGCCGCCAGCCTGCCCCTTGCCCCGGCTATCGCCATACCCGAATTCCTGGCAGATCGCCCATATTCGCAGGCACT
>CAYWMC010000003.1:0-13643 GCA_964459345.1 uncultured Klebsiella sp.
TCCTTGCAGACGAGCCCATACATGTTGGCGGTGGTGCCACCCAGGTGCGAAATCACGGCGGTGAAGCCCGGTACCTGGTCGCGGATGTTCTCGATTTCCTTGAGGATCGATTCTTCCGAGCGGCTCTGGATGATCCGCCCTTCGTGTTCGGTGATGGAGCAGAACGTGCAGCCGCCGAAGCAGCCGCGCATGATGTTCACCGAGGTCTTGATCATGTCGTAGGCGGGAATCTTCGCATCGCCATACACCGGGTGCGGACGGCGCTGGTAGGGCAGGTCGAACACACCATCCATCTCGTCGGTTTCCAGCGGAATGGGCGGCGTGTTCACCCAGATTTCCTTGGTGTCGTGCTTCTGCACGAGCACGCGGGCGTTGTAGGGATTGGCTTCCTGGTGCAGCACGCGCGAAGCATGGGCATACAGCGCCGGGTCGTTGCGCACCTTGTTGAAGGAGGGCAGGCGGATGTACGTGGTGTCCTTGTCCAGGTCATTCTTGCGGTGCAGCGGCATGGGGATGATGCGCACGGGGCTCGGCGCGTCGGCATCCACGGGCTCTTCCTTGGTGGCGCAGCTCTGGGTTTCCGGGTCCTTCATCTCGTAGGGGTTGGGAATGGCGTCGATCTTGCTCGGCCAGTCGATGCGGGTGGAGTCGATCTCCGTCCAGCCCGCCGGCACGGCGTCACGCACGATGGCGGTGCCGCGGATGTCCGTCATGTCCTTCAGACTTTCTCCGGCGGCCAGGCGATGGGCCACTTCCACCACGGCGCGCTCGGCATTGCCATAGAGCAGGATGTCGGCATTGGAATCGATCAGCACGGACTTGCGCACCTTGTCGCTCCAGTAGTCGTACTGGGCGATGCGGCGCAGGCTTGCCTCGATGCCGCCGATGACGATGGGCGTCTTGTAATAGGCTTCGCGGCAGCGCTGGCTGTAGACGATCACCGAGCGGTCGGGCCGCTTGCCCGCCTCGCCGTGGGGCGTATAGGCGTCGTCGGTGCGGATGCGCAGGTCGGCGGTGTAGCGGTTGATCAGCGAGTCCATGTTGCCGCCGGTCACGCCGAAGAACAGGTTGGGTTCGCCCAGGGCCTTGAAGGGCTCGGCCGAATCCCAGGCCGGCTGCGCGATGATGCCCACGCGGAAACCCTGGGCCTCCAGCATGCGGCCGATCACCGCCATGCCAAAGCTGGGGTGGTCCACATAGGCGTCGGCGGTGACGATGATGATGTCGCAGCTGTCCCAGCCCAGGGCGTCCATCTCGGCGCGGGACATCGGCAGATAGGGCGCCGTGCCGTAGCACTCCGCCCAGTATTTGGGCCAGGAGAACAAATGGCGGGGAGCAGACTGCTGGCGGGCTTGCGTGGCGTGTTGTGTCATGGTTGTCCGGGGGTCAGAAATCGCAAAAAAGGCTCCAGCGGGAAGCGCTGGTTGTTCAGTGTCAGGCTGCCATCGGTCAGCCCGGCGTTCAAGACGATTGTGTCCTGGTCGCGCAGCAGCAGTCCCTGAGTGACATACGTTGCCACTGCGGGTGCCAGTGGACCGCCGGCGAAGGCAGCTTCGTTCACAGCAAGTGCCAGGGTGACGCGCACCACCCGCAGCGCCCGCGCCAGACTCACGCGGCGCGTGGTCAGAGCCGTGGGCTCGCCGGGCCAGTGCAGGGCAAGTTCTCCGCGCACGCTGTGGCCGTCCAGCAGAAAGTCGACCTGGATGTTCTGCGTGAAGGGAAGCTGCGCCACCTTCAGCGTGAAGTCCTGACTCTGCGCAGCGACATAGGCCTGCAATTCGGCGGGCGGCATCACGCTCAACAAGGGCTGGGTGTCGCGCAGCAGCGTCAGATAATCCACCACCGCTTTCTGATCGATGCCTTCCAGGCGCGCGTCCACCTTCAGTTGTGTCACCGCCAGCGAGCTTTGCAGCGCATCAATTTCCAGGTTCTGCCGCAGGTTCAGCGTCGGGCCACCGCCATCCACGCCGGGTGTCGCACTGGCTGAATAATTCAGGCGCAGGCCCTGCAAGCTCACATTCTGCGCCGGGGTGGTCTGGGAGACCATGGCGACTTCGTCGGCGAAGACGCCAAGCGTGCCGGGCAGGGGAGAAAGCGCGAGATTTTCACTGTTCAGTTGCAGGACGGGCGCGACGATTTCCAGCGCCATGAATGCATCGCTGATGCTGAGGCGGGACGAGCGGGCCTCCAGGCTCATCTGCCCGGTGCGCTGAATGTCCAGGGCCACGCGCAGGTCCGCCAGGGTAGTGCGGGTGCCAGCGCCGTTCAGCGACCAGGGGCCATTCTCCAGCAGAGCGTGCAGGGCGCCGTCGAAGCCCGCCACCACTGTGATGACACTGTCGTTGAATTCGCTGCCGATGTCCGGGTGCAGTGTCGCCGAGACAAACCCAAGGCCCAGACCACCAGGGGTGAGCAGAAGAGGGCCATGTTGCACGTCCAGCGCGGCACGCAGGGTGAGATTGGGATATTCGACGCCACTGATGATGGGGGCGTGCACTTCCACGTCGCCGCTGCTGGCGAACCAGCCATTGTCCAGGCGCAGCTGCAGTGTGGGCTGTCCCGTAAGTTCCTGCAGGCGCGTCTGGGTGCTGGTGTCTGCAAGCTGCAGGCCGACCAGCGCCGGAGTGAACAGCGCCAGGAGCACAAGGATGCTTCCCGTCATCAGGAGTAGTTTTTTCATGCGTGAGTCTGCAATTTTCTGCCGGCGTTGTGACGCGAGGCGCACAGCTTAACAGGATTACTCCGTGCGCGGTTGCGTGATGCCCCCCGCTTTGTTTAGAGTTCGCGCAGAAGAGCACATCTGCTGCCGTGCAAAAGTGCTCCGCGACCCTCACTCCTACAGGAAATGCGCATGCCTCTCTCTTCTCGTCCTGCTGAACAATCCCTCAGAAAATCGCTCCTGTGCACAAGCATTGCCATGGCGCTGTTCAGCATGCAGGCCCACTCCCAGTCAGACACGCCGGACATTGACGAGGTGCTCGTGACGGGCTCGTATCTGCGGGGCAGCGCGCTGGATGGCCCGTCGCCTGTACAGGTGATCGACCGCGCCGGCATCGAGGCCCAGGGCGCCGCGCAGATCTGGGATGTGATCAAGAATCTGCAGGTCAACTCCGGCTCCATCTCCAATCCTGGTTCCGGAGAAGAAGATTTCATCGAAGGCATCGCCAACGTCAATCTACGCAATCTCGGCGAGAACTCCACGCTGACACTTGTCAACGGCAGGCGCCAGGTGTCTGCTGCCGCCACCACGCGCAGCGGTGGCGAGATGGTGGATATCAATGCCATTCCGCTGGTGATGCTGGAGCGCATGGAGGTGCTGACCGACGGGGGCTCCGCGCTGTACGGTTCCGATGCGGTGGCGGGCGTGGTGAACATGATCATGCGCACCGAATTTGAAGGACTGGAGCTGTACGCCGACATTCAGAATGTGGAAAAGGCCGGAAGCCTGTTTGACAAGACGGGCAGTGGCATCTGGGGCTGGGCCAGCGACTCCGGCGACACTCACCTGGTGCTGGCTGGCGAGCGCTATGAGCGTGACGCGGTGCCGGTGACAGAGGCACGCTATTTCAATCCCTCGGCGCGCAGCAGCGACATCGTGGGCAGCACACCCACTGCAGCCACGGCGGTCTTCAACAATCCCGCGTTCGGCGCCAACTTCAATGCCGCCTATATCAACAATGCGCTGACTGCCCGCAACATCGCCGAGGGTGGACTCGCCGAACCGGTGTATACCGACCCCTTGTGTACCAGCCTGCGTTCGGTCAGTGGCGACGCTTTCTTTGCGGGGCAGCGCAGCGACAGTCGTGGCGAGAACAGCGGCAACTGCCGTGAGTTCGTGGACGAGTTCGATTTCATGACCCTGGGAACCGAACGCGACAGCCTGGCGGCGTCCTTCTCGCACCGCTTCAGCGAGCAGGCCGAGTTCTACTCCTTCGCCCAGTGGTCTGACTCCCGCATTCGGCGCAGCGATTCCGGCGCCGTTGCGGCGCGTGGCCCGACTGTCTTCCTTGCCGCGCCGGGCTCGCATATCGGCCTGCCACAGCTGGGCGGCTATGCGGTGGGGCAGACCGCAGAACTGGGTTTCTTCGCGCCCGCCGCTGGTCTGGCCGCGCCACGCTCGGTGCCCAATGCGCCGAACGCCCTGGCCAATGGTGGTATGAATGTGCCTCTTTTCGCCAACGTGCGATTGAATACACCGCGCACCGGCGGTGACACGAATGTCACCGACACCAATACCGTCAGTCTGCAGACCGGCCTCAAGGGGGAGTTCACCGCGTTTACTGACCGGGAATTCAGTTATGACGTGGGTCTGTCCTGGAGCGGCACCAGTTTCGAGCAACGCTATCGCACCCTGCAGCGAGACCGCACCGAACTGGCTGCCAATGGTCTTGGCGGACCTGGCTGTACACCCAATGGCACGAAGAATTTCGACTTCCGCAATTTTCCCGGCCCTCTGGGCGGTCTGTTGCCCACCTTCTGGAATGTGGCCAATGGCGCTCTGGGCGACGGACTCACACAGACGTTCTTCCCGGGCTTTGCCTTCATGAGCCGCGAAAGCCTGTCCCTGGCTCTGACCAGCAACAATCACGGCCAGGGCGGCTGTCAGTTCTACAATCCCTTCCTGACGGCACTCACCAATCCTGCGCTGGCCAACTCCCAGGAACTGGCCGACTGGATGAGCCCGGTGTTGTTGCGTGCCGACAAGCGCAATGCCCTGGGCGTGCTCGATGCCGTGGTGACCGGGGAACTGTTCGAGCTGCAGGGTGGCACTGCCCGTTTTGCCGCCGGCGCGCAGTATCGCCGTCAGACCAACAAGTCCCGCGCGCCCGAGATCAATCTGCCTGGCATCCCCAATGCCATTCTGGGTTATGACGCGCGCGGAGTGCCGGATGAATTCCACTATCTGAGCAACAATCTGGAATGCTCCTACTGCATCTTCAACTATGCCAACGAACGCAATGTGAAAGCAGTGTTCACCGAGCTGTCCTTGCCGGTGTTGAGCGATGTGGAGACTCAGCTGGCGCTGCGCTGGGAAAGCTATGGCGGCGGCATCGGCAGTGAAGTGACGCCGAAACTGGCTGCCAGCTGGCGCGTGCGCGACGATGTGCTGCTGCGAGGCTCCTGGTCCCAGTCCTTCCGCGCGCCCAATGTCGGCATTGTCGAGGAAGGCTTCGAGGCGGCCAGCATCACCTTCCGCGATCCGCTGCGCAATCAGGCGGTGCGAGCCGGCCTGCTGCCCCCGACCAATGAGAACGCTCAGCCCAATCAGACCTATACCCTGGGTGCACCAGCGCCGAATGTCGGCAACGAGCGCGCCGATACGTTTTCGGCCGGTTTCATCTGGACACCGGAAGGGCGTCTGGACGGCCTCAGCGTGAACGCCGATGTCTGGCGCTTCGAACTGGAAGACAAAGTACTGCCCCAGCCGGGTATCTCGGCGATCGCGGGCGAGATTGCGGCTTTCCAGCAGGCTGCAGCGAATCCAGCCAATTACGTGCTCAACAGCACGCTCTCAGGCAATTCGCCGGTGCCGTTCGAAACCTGCTCGCCCGCCGCGCTGGAAGCGCAGTTCGGCCGCAACTCCGAAGAGCGACTGGACTGCGTGGTCGACCCGCGCCGCTACATGGTGCCGGGTGTCGTCCGTGCCTTCGGCTCGCCGGTGGCCCAGCTGACCACGACCGTGCTGAGCACCATCAATGCGGGCACCATCATCACCGACGGCGTGGACGTGAAGATCGGCTATGCCTGGGACAACGGGCTGGGCAATTTCCGCCTGGCGCTGGACTACACCCATGTGCGGCAGTATCGCCTGATCGATGTGCCCGGCCTGGAGCTGGGATTGCTGGAAACCGGGGAGTTCGATGCCGCCGGCACCACGGGCGACGGCAATCTGGTGCGTTCGCTGCCGGACAATCGCGGCTCTGTGAGTCTGTTCTGGTCGCGTGAGCGCCATGACGTGGCACTGGTCACCCGCCTGATTGGCTCCTATCGAGACCTTGCATACCAGAATGTCTGGGACAGAGGCAGCGACGAGGTGCGTGCGCTGGTCAGCAAGCAGATAGACAGCTACCAGAGCTGGGACCTGCAGTACAGCTATGCCCACGACTGGTCGGACACCCGTCTGGGCAGTGCCGTGCTGACCCTGGGCGTGCTGGACCTGTTCAATGCACGCATTCCCTACCGTGAAATCGGTGATGTGAGCAACGACGCCAGTGTGGCGAACTACGATGCCAGCGTCTTCGATGCCAGAGGTCGCCGCCTCTATGCCCGCCTGCTGTTGCAGCTATAACCGCTGCATCTCGATATGGGGAATGCCGTCTTCGTCGTAGACCTCCGAGGTCTGCACGAAGCCGAGCCCCGCGTAGAACTCCCTGAGATACAACTGCGCCGAAATGCGAATGCCCCGGCCCGGGTAGTGCTGCTGGCAAAGGGCGATCGCGCGCTGCATCAGCGCCAGGCCCAGTCCGCGTCCGCGATGCTGTGCCGCCGTGCACACGCGCCCGATCGAGGGCTCGCCATATTTCACCCCGGGCGCCAGAATGCGGCAGCAGGCGGCGATGTCGTCACCCTGCGTGGCGAACAGATGCAGCGCGTCCTGATCCCTGCCGTCGGCATCCAGATAGATGCTGGTCTGCTCCACCGCGAATACTTCCTGCCGCAGCCGCAGCAGGGCATACAACTGGTGCAAACTCAGCGCGTTGAATGGCAGACAGTGCCATGTGAACTCTTCAAGACGGGCGCTGCTCACAGATCGAATACCGCGTCGTCCACCTGCGGCAACGACTCAAAACCCGGACGCGCGAAGTAGTAGCCCTGGAACAGGTCGATCGAGTGCGCCCGCAACCAGGCGTATTCCTCATGCCGCTCGACACCCTCGGCCAGCACCTCGATGTTCAGCAGCGAACAGGTCAGCAGCACGCCCTGGATGATGGCCTGACGGGCCTTGTTCTGGTCCACATGGTCAATCAGTTCGCGGTCGATCTTGATGTAGTCGGGCTGAAACTCGGCCAGCAGATTCAGGCCCGAATAGCCGGCGCCGAAATCATCGATGGCCGTGCTGAAGCCCAGGCTGCGGTATTCGCGGATGATGTTCACGAGATGGGTCTTGTCGGTGACTTTCTCACCTTCGGTGATCTCGAAGCTGATGCGCTCCAGGGGAAAGCCGAACTCCCGTGCCGCCGCCAGCGTAGTGCGGATGCACAGCTCGGGACGGTACACCGCATTGGGGGTGAAGTTGATGCTCAGGTTCGCCTGCATCTGCAGTGCCGCCGCCAGTTTGATGGCCTTGACGCGACAGGCCTGATCAAAACGGTAGAGATTCTCTTCCGTCACGTGCCGGTACACCTCGGGGAAGGGCTGACCCTGCGTACCTCTGGCCAGCGCCTCGTAGGACACCACGGCACGCTTGCTGGCCCGCACGATGGGCTGGAAGGCAAAGCTGAAATCGAAGCCCAGCGTGGCGGCGTTCACGCACTGGGCGCAATTGAGATCCTGATAATGGAGTTGTGCCATCGGGCTACACCTCTTCGGCACTGCGTTCGGCACTGCGATGCACGCTGGCGCCCGTACTGTCGACAATCTCCACGGTTACCGGCACACCATGGCGCACGCTCTGGGTCACTGTGCAGAAGTTCTCGAATACGGCCACAGCCTTCTCCAGGCCGGGCAGGGATTCCTGTGGCACGCCCAGACGTATCTGCACGTCGAAACCCGTCACCCTGCGGAAGCGCTCCACGCGCTCGACCTTGCCAGTGACGGTGGCGGTGAGTTCGCCCGGGTCATCCTTGTGCTTGCGCAGCGCGAACAGCAGGCTTGCCGACAGGCAATTGGCCACCGCGGCCGCCAGCATGGCCGACGGATTCGGGCCTTCGCCACCGCCCAGGGGCTCCGGCTCGTCGGTCAGCACATTGCCGAAAGCGCCGAAATCGATCTGGAAAAGGAAGTTCTCGATACGTTTGAGAGAAATGGTGAACTGGCTGTCGTCCATGGTGGGAATATCTCGAAGCGTGGTGAATGGGGCCTTGGTGGCTGGCAATGGACCAGGTCAGTGGGAGCGGGCCTTGTGGGAGCGGGCCTGGTGGGAGCGGGCCTTGCCCGCGAACCTGGCATGACGTCCCTTCGCGGACAGGGCCCGCTTCCACAAGCAGGTCTGTTGTCAGTCAGGGCGTATCATCGCCCGCCACGGGCAGTTCTGCCAAGCGCGCCCGCACGTCCTCCAACATGGCGGGAGCCGGGTCCGGCAGTGCACTGAGCACGCGTTGAGCTTCGCGGTACTGGGGGGCAGCCAGGGCGTACAGGGCCAGATGGCGATACAGGTCGCCCAGTTGCAGCAGCGTCCCGGCGTTGCGCAGATGTGCATCGCCCAGCGTGCGCTGATTGATCTGCAGGGCACGTTTGTACAGCGGTTCGGCAGACTGCAGCTGCCCCTGGGCCACGTACTGATCGGCAAGCCGGTGCAGGTCCCGCGCCAGAAGGGGTTCCAGCCCGGCCGGAGTGCTGCGGTAGCGGGCCAGCAGCCCGGCGAGCAGGTCTGCGGCCTCGTCGCCCCGGCCCTGCTGGGTCAGCAGCACCCCAAGATTGCGCGCGGCGATCTGGGTATCCGGGTCATCTTCCCCCAGCATCTGCCTGTACATCTCCAGTGCACGGCGCAGCAGCGGTTCGGCCTCGACGTAGCGGCGCTGCATGGCCAGCGTGGCCCCCAGATTGCCTGCCGATGCGGCGACGCCTGGATGCCGCGAGCCCAGAGCGGCTTCGTCGATGCTCAGTGCCAGGCTGTAATGGTCCTGCGCATCGGCATACTGGCCGCGGCGCACCTGCAGGCCGGCCAGCAGACTCAGGGCCGTGGCCACGTCCGGGTGCCCGTCGCCGGCTGCGCGCTCCTCCAGATTCAGGGCGCGGGTCAGCATGGGCAGCGCATCGTCCAGACGGCCCTGTTCCTGATACAGCAGCGCCAGATGCTGCAGGTTCACCACCGCGGTCGGTTCGTCGGGCTGCTGGCCGAAGCGCTTCGGGTCGGCATCCAGCAGGCGCTTGGTCAGCGGCTCGGCCAGCACATAATTGCCCACGCGGAAATAGAAGCCTGCCAGGGTGTCAGCGTCCAGAGCCGTGTAGGGCTGGCCGCCGGCCAGGGCGTCTTCCGCGGCGAGGAGCGCCACCAGCCCTTCCTGCTGCGCTGACTGGGCCATCGCCGCGCCTGGCAGCAGCACGCTCAGCAACAGGCATACGAGGGATGCGGGCAGGCACCTGGACATGGTTTCTCCGGAGTGGACGATGCTGGGTTGATCCAGCGCACTGCACGTGCGCCGAGGCACAGAGTATGATCCTGACAGATACGACGCGCCAAGCACCCCGATCCTGATTCCGACGAGAGACTCCACCATGTTCGAAACCGCAGAACTCGGTCGCCACATCAGCAAGAAAGCCTTCAACGAAGCCGAGCCCGTGCTGCAGACGCAGCTGCTGGACGTGCAGCGGGCCATCCGTGCGGCCAATGTGCCAGTCATCATTCTGGTGTCCGGGGTGGAAGGCGCCGGCAAGGGCGAAGTGGTCAACCTGCTCAACAAGTGGCTGGATGCCCGCGGCGTGCACACCCATGCGTTCTGGGACACCAGCGATGAAGAGCGCGAGCGTCCGCGTTTCTGGCGCTACTGGCGGGCCCTGCCGCCCCGCGGCGCCATCGGCATTCTGTTCGGCTCCTGGTACACCGAGCCGATCGTCGAGCATGCCTTCAAGCGCAGCGATGCCACTCAGTTCGAACATGCGCTGCGCCGCATTGCCGAGTTCGAACAGTTGCTGGTGGATGACGGCGCCATCCTGATCAAGTTCTGGTTTCACCTCAGCAAGGAGGTGCAGCAGGAGCGCCTGAAGCTGGACGTGGGCGAGCGCATCGCCTCGCCCCAGCTGGCCCTCTATGCCAAGCACTACGGTGCCTTCCGGGAAGTGTCCGAGCGCGCCATTCGCCACACTGACTGCGGGCACGCGCCCTGGCATGTCATCGAGGCCACCGATCACCGCTACCAGCATCTGGCGGTCGGGCGCATCCTGCTGGAAACCCTGCAGCGCCACCTGGAGGCACACAAGGCCGCACTGGTGTCTGCAGAGGAGCCGGCGCTGCCGGAGGAGTCGCCCCCCGATGCCCCCCGCGAACTGCTCGCGACGCTCGACCCGGATGCCGCCCGCACCGTGCTGAGCACGGTGAACCTGAGCCTGACGCTGGAAAACGAGGCCTACGAGCGCGAGATCACGGCGCTGCAGTTGCGGCTCAAGCGCCTGACCTGGCTGGCCCGGGCGCGCAAGCTGAACACCGTGCTGGTGTTCGAAGGCTGGGATGCGGCGGGCAAGGGTGGGGCCATCCGCCGTCTGGTCAGCGGCATCGATGCCCGGCTGTTCCGGGTGATCTCCATCGCCGCGCCCACTGACGAGGAAAAGGCCCAGCATTATCTCTGGCGTTTCTGGCGCCACGTGCCCCGTGCAGGCTTTGTCACGATCTACGACCGCTCCTGGTACGGGCGCGTGCTGGTGGAGCGTGTGGAAGGCTTCGCCGCCCGCCAGGACTGGGAGCGTGCCTATCAGGAGATCAATGACTTCGAGGAGCAGTTGCACGAGCACGGTGTCATCGTGCACAAGTTCTGGCTGCACATCAGCCCCGAAGAACAGTTGCGGCGCTTCAAGGAGCGCGAAGTCACGCAGTGGAAACAGTACAAGATCACCGACGAGGACTGGCGCAACCGTGGCCGCTGGCAGGCCTATGAAGAGGCCGTCCACGACATGGTCTCGCGCACCAGCACCCGCAGCGCGCCGTGGACTCTGGTGTCAGCCAATGACAAGAAAGTCTCCCGCGTGACGATCCTGCGCACCGTGTGCGAGCGCCTTGAAGCGGCGCTGGGTCAGACGGGGTCCTGAGGGCAGGCCAGCAGGGCGCCAGCGGCGTGCTTCTCCTCGATCAGCGCCGTCATGGCGGTGGCACTGAGCGGGTAGGACAGCGAGAAGCCCTGACCCAGATCACAGCGAATGCCCTGCAGGAACGCAGCCTGCTCGGCCGTCTCCACGCCTTCGGCGATCGTCTGCATCCCCAGCGTGCTGCCCAGGCTGACGATGGCGCGGGCGATGGCGGCGGCGTCGGCACTGGCGGGCAGGTCGCGCACGAAGGACTGGTCGATCTTCAGGCGGTGCGCCGGGAACTGGCGCAGGTAGGACAGACTGGAATAGCCGGTACCGAAGTCGTCAATGGCCAGTGCCACGCCCAGCTCGTCCAGACGCCGCAACTTGTCCAGCACCGCCTCAGCATTGCTCATCAGCAGGGATTCCGTCAGCTCCAGTTCCAGGCTGGCGGCCGGCAATCCCGTGGACGTCAACGCCGACTGCACTTGCAGCAGGTAGTCTGGCTGGCGGAACTGCAGAGCAGACACGTTCACCGAGATCGGGAACTGCAGCTCGGCCTGCTGCCGCCAGACGCTCATCTGCCGGCAGGCTTCCCGCAGAATCCACTGGCCGATGGGCAGGATCAGGCCACTGGTCTCTGCCACCGGGATGAACTCGGCGGGCGGGACGCTGCCCAGCACCGGATGCGTCCAGCGCGCCAGGGCTTCGACGCCGGCCAGGTGTCCCGAACGCAGGCAGAACTGGGGCTGGTAATCCAGAGAGATCTCGCCGCGCTCGACGGCGCCCCGCAGGGCATTCTCCAGCTCCAGGCGCCGTCCGGCGCTCAGGCCCAGCTCTGCCGAGAAGAAGCGGTAGCGATTGCGGCCGGTCTGCTTGGCTTCCATCATCGCCACGTCCGCAAGCCGGCTCAGTTCTGCGCCGTCGGTGCCGTTCTCCGGGTACAGGGCGATGCCCGCACTGGTGGTGATGACGACCTCATGGCCCGCCAGGTCATAGGGCATGGCGACAGCGTCAATGATCTTGGCCGCCGCGCGGGCCGCATCTTCGGCATCGGCAACGTCGGGCAGCAGTGCGATGAACTCGTCACCGCCCACACGGCTCACCGTATCCGAGGCGCGCAGTGCGCCCACGATGCGCCGTGCCACTTCCTTGAGCAGCAGATCGCCGACATCATGGCCCAGCGTGTCATTCACCAGCTTGAAGCGGTCCAGGTCGATGAACACCACGGCAATGCGCTGCTTCTCGCGGTGTGCACGGGCGATGGCCACGGCAATGCGGTCCGCCAGCAGCATGCGGTTGGGCAGGTCGGTCAGCACATCGTGGTGGGCGATGTGTTCGATGCGGTTCTCGTATTCCTTGCGTGCGGTGATGTCGGTGAAGATCGCCACCTGCTGGTCCTGCACCCGGGTGATGGACAGCCAGGCAGGAAACACACCGCCATCCTTGCGCCGGTCCCAGATCTCGCCCTGCCAGACGCCGGTGCTCTCCAGCGTCTGCCAGAGCGCGGTGTAGAACGCCGGGTCCTGACGGCCTGACTTCAGCATGCGGGGCTCGGCGCCCAGCAGTTCGTCCTCGCTGTAACCGGTGATCTCGCAGAAGGCCTTGTTCACCATGGTGAAGCGGTTCTGCGCGTCGGTGATGAAGATGCCCTCGTGGCTGGATTCCAGCATCTTGGCATTGAGCAGCAGCTGCGCCTGGGCCTGGGCGATTTCGGCCTGGGTCTGCAGCGCATCCAGGCCATAGCCCAGGTCCACACTGAGTTTTTCCAGCAGGTTGATCAGGTCCGGGCTGAAGTAGTCGACCTCGCTGGCATAGAAGGTCATCACGCCCCAGGGTTTGCCGCGGCGCTGGATCGGACAGACCGCCGTGCTGCGCAGCCCCCAGCGTCCGGCCAGGGCATGCCAGGGAGCACTGCGCGGGTCTTCCAAAAAGCGGTTGAAGACGGCGGTTTGGCCTTCGCGGAAGGCCAGCGACGAGGGCCCACGGCCGATGTCCCGATCGGGGTCGGTGCTGATGTGAAGTTCGTTGAGGTAGGCACGCGCGGCACCACTGCTGGCCATGGCGCGCAGTTCATGGCTGCCGGGTTCGGCACGGCCGATCCACACCAGGGCAAGACTGCCGCTGGTCTCGGCGATCTTGCAGGCCTCGTCCATCACGCGCTGCGTGTCCCGCTCGCGCACGATCATCTCGTTCATCTGACTCAGGGCCACGTAGTAGCGGGTCAGCTTCTGCACTTCCCGTTCAGCGCGTTTGTGCTCGCTGATGTCCTGCAGCATCGCCACCAGCAGCTGCACGCCGCCCTCGGCATTGCGCACGGCCTTGACGTCGATGGTGGCGTGGGAGATCTCGCCGCCCTTGCGGATCAGGCGTTTCTCCATGCGGTAGCCGTCCGATTCCCCACGCAGGATTCTGGCCATGGCTTCCTGCTCGGCTGGCCGGTCCTCCGGGTGGGTCACCTGTGACCAGTCCATCTTCTGCAGTTCTTCGCGCGAATAGCCCAGGATATGGCAAAGGGTATCGTTGAACTGCATCCAGCTTGCGTCATTGGGATTGTTGAAGGCCATGCCCAGAAAGGGCAGGTCGTAGAACTGCCGCACCAGGCCGTCGCGCTCGGCGGTGCTGACCCGCAGCGAGAGCTCCCAGGCACGCTGCTGCTGTCGCCACATCAGGATCAGGACGACGGTGATGGCCGTAATCGCCAGGAACATCAGCAGGCTGATCCAGCTGGCCAGTTCGCTCACGGGGGCCAGGGCTTCCTCCTG
>CAYWMC010000003.1:13743-20711 GCA_964459345.1 uncultured Klebsiella sp.
TCGGGAATGCCGGCAATGATGGCCACCATGCTTTCGCGCCACAGTTCCACCTGCTCGGCCTTGAGCGTGGCGATGGCCTGCAGGTCAGAGTAGGAGTCCTGCTCCTGCACAGGGGTGTAGAGAGCCAGAATGCCATAGCCGAGCCCGGGAACCGTCAGGACGAGGGCCAGCACGACGGCGAAGATGCGTTGTCCGGAACGGTCGACTGCCTGCGCATTGGGGGCATCCGGCATGGGCAGGGCCGCAGAGACCGGGGTGCCCGCAGGGTGAGGCACTTTCAGCATGATATAGAGCAGCACACTGGTGACGGCCACGAAGGCCAGGCCCTTGTAGACCTCCAGTTCCTGCAGCAGAAGCGGGCTGCTGATCAGTGTCGCCAGCCCGTAGTCCGACAGCACGATCCACAGGCCTGCAAAACAGGCGTATAGCAGTGCGATGGTGCGGGCACGCAGGCCTGGGGCTTCCGAGTGGTTCATGGGGCAGCACTGTTACCGAAGTAGAGGAGATGGGAGGGGATTCTGGGCCAGCCGGGGAAGGCTGTCGAATCGAATTGATCAATGTTTGTGCGAATTTGTGAATTCAGGCAGCCGTCAGGCCATGCAGACGCGATTGCGCCCCAGCCGTTTGGCTTCATAGAGCGCGCTGTCGGCCCGGGTGATCCAGGTGTCGATGAACTCACCGGCCCCCAGTGCGGCCACGCCGATGGACACCGTCAGGTCCTGGTTCGGGCCCAGCCGGGCATCGGCCACGAGCTGCCGGAAATCCTCCGCTACCCGGATAGCCCCCTCCAGACCAGCGCCTTCCAGTACCACCACGAACTCTTCGCCTCCGAAGCGGAACAGGTGGTCGCCCCGCCGCAGCCGGGTGGAAATCAGATGAGAGAAATCCTGCAGCACCTTGTCGCCCTCGGGGTGGCCGTGGGCGTCGTTGATGGCCTTGAAGTGGTCCAGGTCCAGCATCAGCATCGCGATCTGGCTGGACTGTCCCTGCGGGCGGCTCTGGATGCGTTCCATCAGCTCGTCCAGCGCACGCCGGTTGCCGGCACTGGTCAGTTTGTCCTGGGTGATCAGGCGGTGCACCATCTGCGACTTCTTGTGCAACTGCAGCGAGAAGATGTGCAGGAAGACGCTGACCAGCAACATGCTGGGCAGGAAGCGTATGGCCAGGCCCGGGTCTGAAAACGTGGAGGGCAGCACCATGACAAGGGCAAGCAGGTTCAGGACCAGGGCCTGGCGCGTGCTCAGCATGACGTAGTTGGCAACGGCCAGAGGGTAGAGCCAGAGGACGGCGGGCCCTTCCACCAGGTAGACCAGCGCGGACATGACCAGGGTCAGCGCACAGCCCAGCATGAGCGAGATCCGGGTGGTCACCCCCTTGCGGCGGATGCTGTACAGGCCGACGCCGAAAGCAGCCACCATCACGCCCAGCGCCAGGGCAATGGCATTGTTGCCTGAGAAGAAGTTCCAGGCCATGGCGGGGACGCCCAGTACCAGACTGCTGGTGCACAAGGTGCTCAGCAGCGAGGTGTTGAACTGGTCCGTGATGCGCGCGATGGAACTCATGGCAGATTCTTTGTTGTTGGAGTGACAGCGCCGGGCATCTTACACCATTTCACCCGATTGCCGTCCAGCGCCTGGCGCCGGACTGCCCCTTCGATAACTCCCTTCAACGTATGACATCTGCACAATCCTTGTGCCCGCAGCGGCCCTTGCTGCACTGATTCAATTCACTACGGGGCCCAGCCGCGCTGCATGCCAGCCCTGCAGGCCGCGAAAATCCTCACTTGTGCCGAGTGGCGCAGTTCTTGCTCCTGCTATTCGGAGCGCCCTGGGCAGCGAGCGCCTTTCAAGAATTAGATTCGACACCTTTGCAGAAGAATCGGGAGTAGTGGAATGGCCGAAACAAATTCAGGAAAGAGAGGATTGCGCTGGCTGGTTCTCGCATTGTTGACGGGACTTGCCCTGCAGGCACAGGCGCAGATCGATCTGCGCACCGCTACGGTGCAGGATATCAACCGAGCGTTCGAGGCCGGCACCCTGACGTCCGAGGAACTGGTGCGGCGCTATCTCGCCCGCATCGAAGCCTACAATCTGCAGGGGCCCACTCTGCGAGCCGTGGTGTCAGTGGCTGACAATGCGCTGGAGCGCGCACGGGAACTGGACGAGGAGCGCCGGATCTCCGGGCCCCGTTCGCCGCTGCATGGCATTCCCATCATGGTGAAAGACACGGTGGATACCGTGGATGCGCCCACTTCGGGCGGGGCCATCGGTTATGCCAATACCTATCCGCTGCGCGATGCCACGGTGATCCGCAAGGTGAAGGAGGCGGGCGCCATCATTATTGGCAAGGGCAATCTGGATGAATTCAATCTTGGTTCCATGGGCCTGAGTTCCGTTGCCGGTCAGACACTGAATCCCTATGACCTGACACGCAATCCCGGTGGCTCCAGTGCCGGACCAGGGGTGAGTGTCACCGCTGGCTTTGCTGCGCTGGGCATTGGCACAGAGACCGGGGCGTCCATTCGCAGCCCCTCGTCCAACAGCAGTCTCGTGGGTCTGGCGCCCACCCAGGGCCTGATCAGCCGCGCCGGTCTGCTGCCCATTTCCTACACTCAGGACCGCGCAGGGCCGATGGCCCGCAGTGTGTGGGACGCGGCACTTCTGGCGTCCTACATGAAAGGCCTGGATGCCGAAGACCTGTTCACGCATGCCTCGCTGGGCAAGATTCCCGAGGAGCCGTATACCAGCTTCCTCGTCGAAGACGGACTGCGCGGTGCACGCATCGGGGTATTGCGTGATTTGTTTCGCGAAGGTGACGAGTATGCGGAGATCAACGGCCTGATCGAGGCCGAGATCGAAGTGCTGAAGGACCAGGGCGCAGTCGTGATGGATGGCCTGAGCACCGGCATCGATCTCGTGGCCTTCTTCCCGCTGGCACGGGCCAGCACCGAGGAGTTCACCGAGACCTTCCGCGCCTATGCCGCGCGTCGAGGTGACACGCTGCCGTATCCCACGCTGCAGTCTCTGGTGGATTCCGGTCAGATGCTGGAACGCCTGATGGAGGACTATCAGGAATACATCGACGAGGGCTCTACCGAGTTCGACCCGCTGTACCTGGCCAAGTTGCAGAACCGCGAGAACATCCGCGGCATTCTGGTGGACCTGATGGACAAATACGAACTGGATGCCCTGGTGCACCCGTTCAAGGGACTCGCGGCACCGCCCCTGGGCACTGGTGACCGCGGGCCCCGCGACAATCCCGTCAGCGCCATCACGGGGCTGCCGGCTCTCGTGGTGCCTGCGGGCGTGAATTCGGAAGGACTGCCCATCTCCATCGAGTTTCTGGGCCGACCGTTCAGTGAACCGACGCTGTTCCGGCTGGGCTACTCCTACGAACAGGCTACGCATCATCGCGTGGTGCCGCAGACAACACCACCACTTGCCGGCGAAGAAATTTCCTACTGACGCTTGCCCAATCAACCGTTCAACAGCACTGTGAGGATTACCGACATGAACAAACTGCTTCCCTGCCTGAGCGCCGCCTGGCTGCTCGTCGCCTGCTCGCCGCCGGCACCCGACACCGTCGCCGCGCCGCCAGTGCCCGAGTTGCCTCCTGTAGTGGAAGTGGCCACCTCGGAAGTGATCTCCGAAGAGATCGCCGGCTCGGACATCCGGCCGGAAGTGGGTGGACTGTCGGGTGCCGTGGTGTCCGAGCATCCCCTGGCATCACAGGTGGGCTACGAGGTGCTCAAGGCGGGTGGCAATGCGGTGGATGCCGCTGTCAGCATGGCCGGCGTACTGGCCGTGGTGCGGCCGCACATGAACAGCGTGGGCGGCGACATGTTCGGTCTGTTCTACGAGGCGTCCACTGGCAAGGTGACGGCATTGAATGCCTCCGGCGCAGCGGGCGAGGTGGGCACTCCTGCGTTCTTCACCGACAAGGGCCTGACCCGAGTTCCCGGGTCCGGCTCGGGCAGCGTGACGGTCCCAGGCGCGGTGTCCGGCTGGGCGGCGGCGCTGGAGCGTTACGGCACGATCTCCCTGAGCGAGGCGCTGCAGCCGGCCATCAAGGTGGCTGATGAGGGCTTCATGGTCACCACGACACTCTCGGAAGACCTCTGGGAGGCGTCTGCGCGCCTGAATCCTGCGGGGCAGGCCATTTACCGTCCGAATGGCGAACCACTGAAGGCAGGCGATCTGCTGCGCAGTCCGCAGCTGGCCGAGAGTCTGCGCACGATTGCGCAGGAAGGGCCCTCTGCCATGTACGGTGGCGCGATCGGCCAGTCCATTGCCGCCTTCATCGAAGCCGAAGGGGGGCATTTGCGCCCTGGTGACTTCGCCGCCCACAAGGCTGAGTGGCTCGACCCGATCTCCATCAGTTTCCGTGGCCGCGATGTCTACACCATGCCGCCCAACTCCCAGGGCATCGTGGCCCTGCAGATGCTGACCATGGCCGACACACTGCCGTTTGAAGACTACACCTCCAATTCCCCTGAACTTCTGCACAAGCTGGTGGAATTCTCCAAGCTGGCATTCGCTGACCGTGACCGCTGGGTTGCCGATCAGCGCTTCGCCACCGTGCCCGTTCCGCAACTGCTCGATCCGGAATACCTGCAGCGGCGTGCTGCCACGGTGACTGAGCAGGCTGCACTGGAGGTGGACGCTGGCTTCGGCGACGAGATACTGGTGGCCGCCAATGCCAAGGTGGACGAGGGCGGCGACACGGTATACCTGATGGTAGTGGACAGCGAAGGCAATGCCGTGAGCTGGATTCAGAGCCTGTACGGCACCTTCGGCTCGAACCTGATGGACCCGGCCACTGGCATCGTGCTGCACAATCGCGGCAGTGGCTTTTCGCTGGTGGAAGGGCATCCCAACCAGGTGGCACCCGGCAAGCGCCCGATGCACACGTTGATGAACCTGATGGTCACCAATGCCGATGGCTTCGAGATGGCGGTGGGCACACCGGGTGGCGGCGGGCAGCCACAGTTCGTGGTGCAGGGGGTGATTCAGTCCATGATCTTCGGGCTGTCGCCACAGCAGGCTGTGGAGGCCCCACGATTCCGCGCGGGCAATGGCGCCGATCTGGCGCTGGAGTCGCGTCTGCCGCAGTCCACCATGGACGCGCTGGCTGCGCGCGGACATGAAGTCAGCGTGACACAGGGCTGGACTGCCGAGTACGGCAGTCTGCAGATGATTCAGAAATTGCCGAACGGCATTCTCAGACCTGGCGCCGACATGCGTCGCGAGGCAGCGGCAATGGCCTACTGACGCCCGCTCATGCTTGTCCAGATGTGTAGCAGAAAGCAGGCCATCGCGCCTGCTTTCTGCATTCTGGGCGCCTGGTTTTCCATGTGCTCACTGCCGTGCACAGCCACCGTGCACTCGCGCACAATGTGTGCAGAGTCTCTGCAATAGCCCTGCAAACCGTAAGCTTTCTTTCGCATGAATGCCGTCGATATGTGCGTTTTTTTTAGTGCACCGAGCATTCTTCAACGGCAGTAACGGCGCTGTATTGCAGGCATGTGACAGAAAGTGGTGCGCCTGACATCTTCGTCATCTCTCAGTGTTTCAAGCCATTCCAGGACATTCTCTGCTGCGCCCGCGCCACGCTGCGCCATAAAGAACACCCTGTTCGTCTGGCTGTGCGCTTTGATGGTGCTCGCAGGAAGCTGGCCTGCTTTGTGCAATCTCTCTGCAGAGGTCACTGCGTCTGCCCGTTTTCGAACCCACAATGAAGGACAGATGACGCTTTGGCCATTGAATGCTTCATAACATGCATCTAGTCAGGGGACTTACCATGAATGCTCGTTCCGTACCGCAGTTCCAACGCAAAGCCCTGTTCACTGCTCTCTCCAGCGCACTGCTGATGGGGTTCTCCATGCCCATGGCGCATGCCCAGGACACGGAAGCCACCATTGAGGAAGTCGTCGTCGTGGGTTCGCAGATTCGCGGCGCCCGCATTACCGGGGCTCTGCCCGTGACCGTGGTCGGTGGCGATGCCATCGACAGTTCCGCCGCCGTATCAGGCGATGATTTGTTCAGATCCATTCCAGAAGCCGGTGACATCACCTTCAACGGCACCTACCTCGGCGGCGGCAACTCCAATGCGGCCCGTGGTGACGTGTCCACGGTCAGTCTGCGCGGTCTGGCGCAGGGCAACACACTCGTGCTGCTGAACGGTCGTCGTTCGGTGGTGCACCCAACGTCCCAGACAGACAACGAGACCCCCGTGTTTGGCTACAACGTCAACGCGCTGCCGGTGTCGGGCCTTGAACGCGTAGAGATTCTCAAGGACGGCGCTGCGGCGCTGTATGGCTCGGATGCCGTGGCCGGTGTGGTGAACAACGTCTTGAAATCGGATTTCGAGGGCGTCGAGATCGACATGCAGTATGGCTCTGCCGAGGGCGATGAGTGGACGGCCAACGCGGTTTTCGGCACTGACTTCGCCGAAGGCCGTGGCAATCTGTCCGTGTACGTGGGCACCAGCCAGAAGGACGCCATCATGGCGGACTCGCAGGACTACCTGCTGTATTCCGATCGCCGCGAGCTGGTGGAAGGCACCAGCTTCGAGGGTCTGGTGGCCTTCGATCAGCGTTCCACAACGGGACCATGGGGCGGCTTCCAGGGGCTCGGCAACACCGGCGCCATTCGCGCCAACGGCGTGGCCTTTACCGATGCGGCGGGCAACTTCCTGGTGCAGCCCAGCACCCTCAGCGGCTGCGGCCTGCAGCTGGGCAACGGCAAGTGCTACGCCACGGGTGCAGTGACCGCCAACAGCAAGCGGGATCTGCGTACCGAGAGCCGCTTCTACGATGGCGCCACTGTGCTGCCCTCGGCGGAGCGCTACAACACTTTCGCGTTCATGAACTATGACATCAGTGATGATGTGGCCTTCTTCGGCGAAGTGGGTCTGTACAACGCTGAGACTGAAGCACTGGGTACTCCGCCATCTTCACTGGCCTCCAC
>CAYWMC010000003.1:20811-23101 GCA_964459345.1 uncultured Klebsiella sp.
GTGACCGACTCGCAGGATCACGCCAGCAGTTCCGCTACTCAGGCGGCGATTTCCCGCACGACACCGGACGCCTACAACCCCTTCCAGGGCGGCGACCTGAGCTTCTTCTCCAGCCCTGATCCGGACTCGAAGAATCTGGCCTCGACCATCGACAGCATGCGTATCGTGGCGGTGCGTGAAAACACCGCGTCACTGGCGCTGTGGGACTTCAAGGTGTCCAAGGCCGATCTGTTCGCCCTGCCCGGTGGTGATATCGGCATGGCGGCCGGCGTGGAGCTGCGCAGCGAGAAGTACGAGGACAACCGTGATTCGCGACAGGATACTTCTACCAAATACACCGACATCGTGTTCGGCACCACGTACGGCAGCGACCTGATGGGCCACAGCCCGTCGCCCGACGTGAAGGGCGACCGCAAGGTCACGTCGGCCTACGTCGAGTTCGGCATCCCGATCGTGTCGCCGGAAATGGACATTCCCTTCATGGAAGCCATCGACCTGCAGATCGCCGGCCGTTACGAGGACTACAACGACATCGGCGACGTGGCCAAGCCCAAGGTGGCCGCGTCCTGGGACATCATCGAAGGCATGCGCATCCGTGGTTCCTGGTCCGAAGGCTTCAAGGCCCCGAACCTGGAAGTGCTGAACATTCCTCTGCTGGAGCGTCTGAACGGCCGCAACGACTACGTCAAGTGTGAAGCCGACCTGCGTGCCGGCCGTATCACCAGCTTCGCCACCTGTACCCAGAACTACGGGGTACCGGGCCTGCGTCAGGGCAACGCGGCGCTGGTGCCGGAAGAGTCCGAGAGCTTCTCTTACGGCTTCGTGTTCGAACCGATGTTCATTCCTGACCAGTTCGGCAGCATCATCCTCACAGTCGATCGCTGGAACATCCAGCAGACCGGCATCGTGGGCGTGCTGGACGAACAGTCCGCGATGAACCTGGACTACCTGGCCCGTCTGAGCGGCGGCACCAACCCGCTGGTAGGTCGTGCGGCGCCGACGCCTGCAGAAATCGCGGCATTCGCCGGCACTGGCCTGGCACCCGCCGGTGAAGTGCTGTACGTGAATGCGGCGTTCACCAACCTGCGTCCGCTGGAAGTGGGCGGCGTGGACTTCGGCCTGGTGTACCAGAACGAGTTCGGTGAGCTGGGGGACCTGACGTTGAACCTGAACGTGACCAAGCTGGAAGACTTCTTCCAGGAAGCCGACCCGCAGCAGCAGATCCTGCTGGATGCGAAGACTGCTGGTGTGATCAACGCAGGCGTGCCGCTGACCGGCTTCTCCGACCTGATCGCCCAGGCCGGCAACCCGGAAATCAAGTGGACGCTGTCAGCCACCTGGAGCCGCGGTCCGGTGCAGGTGGGCTTCATGACCCAGTACACGGATGACGTGATTCAGCCCACGGTGCTGGATGCCGCGCGCAACCCCTGGAAAGTGGATTCCCTGCAGACCTACAACCTGTACGCGCAGTACAGCATGGCAGGCTTCCTGGATGGTGAGACCACACTGCGGGTAGGTGCACGCAACCTGACTGACGAGCAGCCACCACTGGCATCAGGCGGTTACCTCGGCAACCTGCACCAGCCCCAGGGCCGTTACACCTACGCGAGCGTCCGCCACGCGTTCTGATCGACCTGGTACACGCAGCGCCCCGGGGACTCTCTCCGGGGCGCTTGCCTGTTCCCTGGACACTTGCTTGTCCCCGGCACATGTAGCACATTCAGACCGTTCAATTCGAATTCAGGAGAACACCCATGATTGCAGGTATTCCGTCTCTTTCCGCCATGCGCCGCGCCGTGCTGTGGACGCTCGCCGCGCTGCTGAGCATTGCCCCGGTCGCGGCCCAGGAGCGCGTGCTGGTAGACGTTGAAATGACCGAAGGGACCAATATGGCGGCGGCCTTGTCGCCGGATGGCGAGACGCTGATTCTGGCGATTCAGGGCACCTTGTGGTCGGTGCCGGCCACTGGTGGCACGGCGACTCAGATTACGCCTGCGGAGATGGATGCCCAGGAGCCGGTGTGGAATCCCGATGGCGAGAGCATCGCGTTCTATGGTTTCGTGGCAGATGCCTTCTCGGTGTGGACGGTCGCGCCCGATGGCAGTGACCTTGAGCGTATGCCCGATGGCGGCGGCGATTCCCGCTATCCTTCCTACAGCTACAATGGCAGCACGCTGTATTACGCCAGCGACGAGAATGGCGGTTACTCTCTCTGGTCCACCAATTTCGACAGCGGCGTGCGCACCAAACTCACCACGGCGGAAGAGAGCGTCGTGTAGGGAAAGAGTGT
>CAYWMC010000004.1:0-3519 GCA_964459345.1 uncultured Klebsiella sp.
CAAAGATGTTCGGATCGAAGATGATGTCCTGAGGCGCAAAGCCCACTGTATGCAACAGCAGATCGTAGCTGCGCTTGCAAATTGCACACTTTCTGGCGAACGTGTCGGCCTGACCGGTTTCGTCGAAAGCCATCACTACTACGGCCGCTCCGTACTGCATGCACAGCCTGGCTTTGGCAATGAAGTCCTCTTCGCCTTCCTTGAGGCTGATGGAGTTGACGATCCCCTTGCCCTGAATGCACTTCAGACCGGTCTCCAGAATCTCCCACTTCGAGGAATCAATCATGATGGGGACACGGCTGATGTCTGGCTCGGAAGCAATCAGGCGCAGAAAGCGTGACATGGCGGCATTGGAGTCCAGCATGCCCTCATCCATGTTGATGTCGATGATCTGCGCACCTGCTTCCACCTGTTGCAGGGCAACTTCGAGGGCGGTGTTGAAGTCTCCTTCGCGGATCAGCCTGGCGAAGCGCTTGGACCCGGTAATGTTGGTGCGCTCTCCGACGTTCACGAACAGTGAGTCGGCGTTGATCGTAAAGGCCTCGAGGCCGCTGAGACGGCAGGCAGGCGCGATAGTGGGAATCGCCCTTGGCTGATGACGGGCCACAGCATCGGCAACGGCGCGGATATGCAGGGGCGTTGTTCCGCAGCAGCCACCCACGATGTTGAGGAAGCCACTGCTGGCGAACTCTTCGATGATGTCCGCCATCTCTTTCGCACTCTGGTCGTATTCCCCGAACGCATTTGGCAGACCCGCGTTGGGGTGTGCCGACACGTGTGTACCGGCCAAACGTGAAATCTCTTCGATGTGCGGACGCAGTTGCGCCGCGCCCAACGCGCAGTTGAAGCCGATGGAGATTGGCTTTGCGTGAGCCACAGAATTCCAGAAGGCCTCGACAGTCTGGCCTGAAAGCGTGCGTCCACTGGCATCCGTGATCGTGCCGGAAATCATGATGGGCAATTTGCGATTGCTGCGCTGGAAGTATTCCTGAATGGCAAAGATGGCAGCCTTGGCATTCAGTGTGTCGAAGATGGTTTCAACGAGCAGTATGTCAGCACCACCTTTGTCCAGCGCTTCAGCACACACCAGATAGTTCTCGACGAGTTCCTCGAAGGTGACATTGCGGAAAGCCGGGTCGTTCACATCCGGAGAAATAGAGGCAGTGCGGCTGGTCGGCCCCATGACGCCGGCAACAAACCGTGGTTTGTCCGGAGTCTGTGCTTCCACTTCATCACAAATGCTTCTGGCAAGGCGGGCAGCTTCAAAATTCAGCTCGTATGCCAGTGATTGCAGGTGGTAGTCGGCTTGTGAGATCGCCGTGGAATTGAAAGTATTGGTTTCAACGATGTCGGCGCCAGCAAGCAGATATTCGCGATGAATCTGTCCGATGACATCCGGGCGAGTCAGGGTCAGCAGGTCATTGTTCCCTGCAAGATACTGTTCGCAATTCGCGAATCGCTGGCCGCGAAAGTCAGCTTCCGTCAGCTTGTGGGCCTGAATCATGGTGCCCATGGCGCCATCCAGGACCAGAATCCGACGTTGCAGTGCATTCAGGAGTCGCTGTTCGGGAAGTGCGTTTGGCATCATGAGCTCTCATGTTTCGATCGAAATGAATTCAGGCGATCGGACGATGGCGGAAGAAAAGGCGCGCAGTTTAGCAGAAGTCACCGCCAGCGGCATGTCAGGGTTATGGCATTCTACCGCGCTGCTGCAGGCAATACCCAAGCAATTTAGTCGGCTATTTATATTGCCGCAAACATAGCGTAAACTGCCGCCCAAATTGAATGGATCAAGCAGGATATCCCATGATCAACATCACTGAGTCCGCTCAGGAGTATCTGTCCGAGTTGCTGCGCAAACAGGATTGTGAAGGAATTGCCGTTCGTGTCTTCATCCTTGATGCAGGGACGCCGAAAGCGGAGACCTGTATTTCCTTCTGCCGTCCTGGTGAGAATCAGGAATCCGATGAATTGCGGACCTACAGTGAATTCAACGCCTACATAGAACAGCGAAGCATCCCGTATCTCAAGGATGCTGTGGTCGACTATGCAAAGGATGCCATGGGCGGGCAGTTGACCATCAAGGCCCCGAATTCCCGTCTTCCGCAGATTCAGGACGACAGCCCAATTGAAGATCGTGTCAATTATGTCCTGTATAACGAGATCAATCCGTCACTTGCCGCGCATGGCGGTGTCGTTTCGCTGGAAGAGATCTTTGAGGGGACCGTCGCGGTTCTCAAGTTCGGAGGCGGGTGCCAGGGTTGCGGTATGGTGGATCTGACCCTCAAGGAGGGCGTGGAGAAGACTCTGCTGGAGCAGATACCTCAACTTACTGAAGTGCGCGACATCACGGACCACACCAAACGTGACAATGCCTACTTCAAGTAGGCATTTCTTCACCCTGGGTAGCGCGACACCAGCCCTTGGTAAAGCTGCTCGGGATACTGGGCATTTTCAGTGTCAAGACTATCCATCAACTCGACCAGGTGCTCATTGTCTTCACGGCCATGCCACAACTTCTGATACGTCCCTTCCTTGTAACCATGCTCCTGACGAAACATGTTGAGAATGTTCTTGCTGACATATTGCTTGTAGAGTGAGTTCCAGCTCAGTTCGCAGTCGAGCATGATGGAGCGGAAGAGCAGCAGATCCAGCCGCCTTGCAGCAGAAATTCCAATGAGCAGCTCCAGTTTGCTCAGCAGACTCATGGTGTCGAGTTCAAATTCCTGGCCGTCGAATTTCACACTGCAGACTGAATTGTGGGGCGCATTCGCAGCACGTAGAAATTCCACTGCATGCTCGTGATTGCCGGCAGTTCTCAGCAGGATGTCAGAAAGTATGAAATGCCAGATATCGATGATTTCCATCTGCAGTTGTGGCAGATCGCGATCCTGCTTCTTCCACCACTTCCAGCCGTGATGCTCGATGGCTTCGGCCGCTTCGATAACGACTGCTCGCAGGTACGGAAACTTCTTCTCCAGCCATTGAGCGTCAACCTTGTCGTTCATGCGGTATTGCAGAGTCAGCATGACCCGCGCCTGGGTTTCGTGAAGTTGGCTCATGGTGTTCCTATAGTTGTTTCGGTTGGTTCAGCAAGGCTTGCAGAGCATCGCCGTGCAACTCGCGGGCATGGCAGTGTGCCTTGGGTTCGCCCCAGCATTCCACCAGCAGCTTCCAGTCAGTAGTGTTCAAGAGCGACAGCTCTTTGTAGCCAATTTGAGTGTAGTCGAATGGAATATCTTCAATCTGCTGCATGTTCAGGGTCTTGAGCTGTGATGAAGAGGGTGGGTTGTGGCCTTCCCATTTACCGTGCAGCAAGTCAGCCCAGACAGCTATTCGATACAAAATCTCCACATTGCGATCCCAGTCTTCCTTCGCTTTGCGCTGCTCGCGGATCCGGCCTCGCAACAAAAGGCACGCCTGACGAAATGCGCCCATCAGGGGAAATGCCCTGGCACAGCACATCAATGCACGGGGAAAATCGTTCGCGGCTGCATGGAATTTGCTGCGGGCTTGCCA
>CAYWMC010000004.1:3619-22609 GCA_964459345.1 uncultured Klebsiella sp.
GAAAGAAAAAATCATTGAATTAGTGCTTGACGAGGGTGCTTTGGCTTTCTAGAATGCGCCGCCTCCTGTGAGAAGAAACAGGAGACTGTTTGACTCTAGTCCCCTTCGTCTAGAGGCCTAGGACACCGGGTTTTCATCCCGGCAACGGGGGTTCGAAACCCCCAGGGGACGCCACACAATGAAAGAGCCTGACCAATGGTCAGGCTCTTTTTTTTTGCCTTTTTCCCGCATAGTGCCCGCAGAGTGTATTTGCTATGCTTGCCGCCACTTTGCCATGCACGGCATCGGTTTCGCGGAACTTCTCTCATGACCAGCGCCATTTCCATTACCAATCTTCAAAAGACTTATGCCAATGGTCACCACGCACTTCGAGGTGTGGACCTGGATGTACAACAGAGCGACTTTTTTGCCTTGCTTGGACCAAACGGGGCAGGGAAATCAACGATCATCGGGATCATATCAACGCTTGTGCGTCCAAGTGCTGGGACTGTGGCTGTTTATGGTCGAGATGTAGCGACCCACGTCTACGAAACCAAGCTGGATTTCGGCGTGGTTCCTCAGGAAGTGAATTTCAATCCGTTCGAAAAAGTGGCCGATATAGTGATGACTCAAGCAGGCTACTATGGTCTGCCCCGTGCGCTGGCACGCGAGCGCACTGAAAAATATCTACGAAAACTGGGATTGTGGGACAAGCGCGACACGCGTTCACGCACACTTTCAGGTGGTATGAAAAGACGCCTGATGATCGCAAGAGCTCTGGTCCATGAGCCTCGACTGCTGATTCTTGACGAACCAACCGCAGGAGTCGACATCGAACTGCGTCGTTCCATGTGGGACTTTCTGCAGGAGATCAACAACAATGGCACCACCATCATCCTGACCACACATTACCTGGAAGAAGCTGAGCATTTGTGTCGCAACATCGCCATCATCGATCAGGGGCGCATCATTGAAAACTGCAACATGAAATCGCTTCTGAACAAGCTTGATTCGCAAACTCTTGTCTGTGATCTGCGGCAGGAGCTCTCTGATAGCGCCTTCGCAGCGCTTGCCCTGCCGCGATTTCGCTATATGGATGTGCACACACTGGAAGTGGATCTTGGACGGGATCACGACGTGAATGAGATTTTCGCCAGTCTCAATGCGGCGAATATTCAGGTCAAAGGCATTCGCAGCAAGTCCAACAGACTGGAGCAATTGTTTCTGTCGCGTCTGAAGAGTGCTTCCAACTGAATTCGCAGAGAGCAAGAACATGCTGAACAATCACAAATACATTGCGTTCGAGACGATTCTCATCAAGGAAATTCGTCGCTTTACGCGCATCTGGGTGCAGACACTTGTGCCTCCCGCCATAACGATCGGGCTCTACTTTCTGATATTTGGCAATCTGATCGGCAGCCGCATTGGCGGCATGAACGGATTCGCCTACATGGATTTCATTGTGCCAGGTCTGATCATGATGGCCGTCATTCAGAACTCCTATGCCAATGTAGTCTCATCTTTTTTCAGTCAGAAGTTCCAGCGCAGTATTGAGGAACTGCTGGTTTCTCCCGTGCCAAACTACGTCATTCTTGCGGGATTTGTGGCAGGAGGCGTGGCACGTGGCCTGGCAGTTGGCGTCATCGTGGTGCTGATGTCTTTCGCATTCACGGATCTTTCCATTCACCACTGGGGCGTCACCATTTTCGTGGTACTCATGACTGCGATTGTATTTTCCCTTGCTGGATTCCTGAATGCATTGTTCGCAAACAGCTTCGACGACATATCCATCATTCCGACTTTTGTTCTTACGCCACTGATCTATCTTGGAGGCGTTTTCTATTCCATCGATCTACTGCCGGAGGCAGGTCGCATTCTTTCCAGCATCAATCCAGTCTTCTACATGGTGAACACGTTTCGGTACGGCATTCTTGGCTCTTCCGATGCCAATATCTTTTTGTCACTGGCGATGCTGAGCTTGTTTGTACTGGTACTTTTTGCGGCGTGTCTGGTTCTGCTGCGCAAGGGCACAGGATTGCGACACTGATGACGAACATGCTGAATCCCCTGGGCAATCCCACTGACTATCCCGCGGCTTATGATGCTTCGCTTCTTTTTCCGATTCCGCGCTCTCAGAATCGCCAGCGACTGGCCGTCGATGATGACAAATTGCCATTTCGCGGCTATGACATGTGGCGCGCCTACGAAATGTCATGGCTGAACACGCGTGGCAAGCCTGTTGTGGCCGTCGGCGAATTTCTCATTCCTGCCGCATCTCCAAATATGGTGGAGTCCAAGTCCTTCAAGCTCTATCTGAATTCCCTGAATCAGGAGAGGTATGAAAACATGGAGCAGGTACAGGAATTGATTGCGAGAGACGTGTCACGAGTGACAGGCTCTACAGTGCTGGTGCAGCTGTACTCGCTGCAGGCGTCCGAGGAATTGCAATGTGCTGCGCCCGAAGGCAGGAGTCTTGATGATCTCGATATTGCCATCGATGCCTTTTCACCTGATGCCACGCTGCTTGCGGTTGAACAGCAGGGACGCGTGGAAGAATCCTTGTATTCAAATCTCTTTCGATCGAATTGCCCGGTAACCACCCAGCCTGACTGGGGTACCGTGTCCATCAAATACCGTGGACCGGCGCTGAACCACGAAAGTTTGCTGCGTTACCTTGTTTCATACCGCAGCCACAATGGATTTCATGAAGACTGCGTCGAGCAGATCTATCTGGATATCATGGCGCGAGCCGCACCAGAGCAGCTGAGTGTCGCCATCAATTTTCTGCGCAGAGGCGGGCTCGAGATAAATCCTGTACGCACTTCATCGCCAGCCAGTGTTGAGTTTCCCGCAAGCCGCCTGCTGCGCCAATAGCGCAAGCTTGTAATTGCAAGGTTGCTGATATACAGTGTCGCGCCTTCGAATCGAGAGATAATTCGAAGGTTTCCAAGAAAACGGTGAGGTGTCCGAGTGGCTGAAGGAGCACGCCTGGAAAGTGTGTATACGTTAATAGCGTATCGAGGGTTCGAATCCCTCTCTCACCGCCATATTGTTTGAAGCAGCCTGAGCTTGTATCGGGAACTGCTTTTTCTGAAGTGTTTCTCTTCCCTTTGTCTCCCTGCTCACGTCCTGTAGTATCCCGATGACAATAACAAATATTGCGGGGTCTACCTGTGCAGCTCTCTTTGTGTTTCAGAGCGCAGATTGCGCTCTTGGCGTGTGTTTGTTCCTGCAGTCTGCACGGCGATGACTGGCGTTCCTACGGCGCTGATGCCGCTTCCTCGAAATACGTCCCTTTCAATCAGATTGGCCGCTCCAACGTCAGGCAATTGCAAAATGCCTGGACCTGGCTTTCTCCGGACAACGACACGGTGCTGGAAAATCAGCGTCAGCAGAACTTCCGGGCGACGCCTGGCGCGTTCAAAGTCACTCCGATAGCCATCAATGGCATCCTTTACACAAGCACGTCCTTCGGGCGGGTAGTCGCAATTGACGGGGCAACAGGCCTGGAAATCTGGAAGTTCGACACTCGGTCTTGGGAAGCTGGGCGTCCCGCAAATCTTGGCTACAACCATCGTGGGGTCTCTTACTGGAGTGATGGAAGCAGTGCCAGAATCTTCATGCCCTCCAATGATTCATGGCTTTGGTCACTTGATGCCGCTACTGGTCTGCCGGATTCAGAGTTCGGAGATCAGGGGAGAATAGATCTGACTCTCGGCCTCGGCCGCGAAGTTGATCGCAGTGCCTATACCCAGATTTCGGCACCGCTGATCATTGGCGATATCGTAGTTGTAGGGTCCTCCATCAACGATGTGCCGCAGCAGAAGGAAGCTCCTCCAGGTCATGTCCGCGGGTTCAATGTCCGCACAGGCGAACAGGTCTGGATGTTTCACACTATTGCGCAGGACGGTGAATTCGGTGTTGAAACCTGGGAGGAAGACTCCTGGCAATACACCGGCAATACCAATGTCTGGACGTTGATGAGTGCAGATGAAGAACTGGGCTATATATACCTGCCAGTTGGTACCCCCACGAACGACTGGTACGGCGGTCATCGCAAAGGCGACAACCTGTTTGCGGAAAGTCTGATCTGTGTGGATGCAAGAACCGGTGAACGTGTCTGGCATTTTCAGTTCGTTCATCACGGTGTATGGGACTATGACTTGCCAGCGGCACCAAACCTTGTCGATATTGTTGTCGATGGACGACCCGTGAAGGCTGTTGCGCAGACTACCAAGCAAGGATTTGTCTTTGTGTTTGATCGCGTAACCGGGCAACCCATCTGGCCGATAGAAGAAATGCCTGTGCCGGCCAGTTCCGTACCCGGCGAGCAATTGTCAGCTACACAACCCTTTCCCACACGGCCAGCGCCATTCGAACCCCAGGGAATTTCAGAACAAACCCTTATCGATTTCACGCCCCAATTGCGCAATGAAGCGCTGCAAATGCTGGAGGCGTTCGACTATGGTCCGCTCTACACGCCCCCTTCACTTCGTGGCACGATCAATTTTCCCGGGTGGTTCGGAGGAGGGGGCTGGCAGGGAGCAGCCGCAGATCCAGAGACTGGAATCCTGTATGTTCCCTCCGGCAGCGCGCCGATGGTGGTTCAACTTGTGACACCTGAAGCGTCTGATTCGGATTTTCGCTACGTGCGTGGAGGCACAAGCGCGGCACCCAGTCCCTCGGGCCTGCCACTGACCAGGCCTCCGTATGGACGCATTACTGCAATTGACCTGAACACGGGCGAACACCTCTGGATGGTGCCTCATGGCGAGGGCATTCGAGAGCGCATTATCGCTGCAGGCGCGCTTGATCCCGGCCCTGTGGGCTCACCTGCACGCACTGGTCCTTTGCTGACCAGGACACTGCTGTTTGTAGGGCAGGAAGACAATGGGCGCTATGTGCTCCGTGCCTTTGACAAACAAGATGGCGAAGTGCTTCATGAAATTGATCTGCCGCTTCCTCCTGGAGGCACACCCATGTCATATCAGGTTGACGGCAGGCAATTCATCGCAATCGCGGTGGGTGCAGGGCAGGACTCTCGCATCATGAGCTTCGCATTGCCTTGACTGACAGGGATTCCAGCTTGATTAACAGGGGCCGTTTCACCATAATGCGGCGCTGTGACGGCACTGACAGGTGTATTCACGTTCGATGGTGTCTCTTGCCGGTCCCCTCGCAATGATAAGCTGTGAACCCCGCCAGGCCCGGAAGGGAGCAACGGTAACGGCTGACTCATGTGCCGTGGTGTGGCTGGCAGGAGATACCTCCATTATCGACACCTTGCCTATCCACGCCTCTTGTTGCTTGCCGTTGCACGTCGGAAGCATTGATCACTTCACGCCAGTACGGCCAACCGGACGACGATGACTTATCAGGTATTAGCGCGCAAGTGGCGACCGAAAACCTTCCAGGACATGGCCGGCCAGGAGCACGTGCTCCAGACTCTTGTCCACGCACTCGACAACAATCGCCTGCACCATGCTTACCTGTTCACTGGCACGCGCGGCGTTGGTAAAACCACGATCGCACGTATCTTTGCAAAGTGCTTGAATTGTGAAGCCGGCGTCAGCTCCACACCGTGTGGCAAGTGTGATGCATGTACTGAAATTGCAGAAGGTCGTTTCATCGATCTGATTGAAGTGGACGCCGCATCCAAGACCAAGGTGGAGGATACCCGCGAACTGCTCGACAATGTGCAATATGCTCCGTCACGCGGCCGCTACAAAGTCTATCTCATCGACGAAGTACACATGTTGTCGATGCACAGTTTCAACGCCTTGCTCAAGACTCTGGAAGAACCACCACCCCACGTCGTGTTCCTGCTCGCGACGACTGACCCGCACAAATTGCCGGTCACCATTCTCTCGCGCTGTCTGCAGTTCAGCCTGAAAAATCTCAGCCCCCAGAAAATTGTGGAGTATCTGCAGTCTGTCCTGATTGCCGAGCAGATTCCCTTTGAAGAGGGGGCGTTGTGGCAGCTGGCCAGAGCAGCACAGGGCAGCATGCGCGATGCACTGACACTGCTGGATCAAAGCATTTCGTTCTGTGGCGGGCATATCAATGAAGCCGATGTCAGTGCATTGCTGGGAACCCCTGATCAGGCGTTGCTGCTGCAGATCATGCATGCACTGCATAAAGGCGATGCTGCACAGATGCTGGATGTTGCCGGACTCACGGCAGAGCACTCCGGAGATTTCTTCGCCTTGCTGGACAATTTGCTGGCACTGATCCATCGCATTGCAATCGGTCAAATGGTGCCAGGCGGAATCGACAACAGCCTGGGTGATCGGGAGCAGGTGCTGGATATTGCGCAGAGGCTGACAGCAGAAGAAGTGCAACTGTATTACCAGATCGCATTGAATGGCCGTTCGGACATGACCAGGGCACCTGACCCACGCATGGCATTCGAAATGATCCTGATGCGCATGGTGGCATTCAAACCTGCCCCATTGGCAACCTATATCGACGCTCAGGAAGATGAGACAACCACTGCATCAGTAGCGAACACCTTAGTGACGCTGTCTTCTGGCGAAGACGAAAAAAAAAAGACTGAGCTCCCTTCCGCGGAATCCATAATCCGTCCTGCACCTGCACCTGCACCTGCACCTGCACCTGCACCTGCACCTTATTCGGCTGCATCACCGGAGTTGCCGGTGGCAGCTGTTGAAGCCAGCATGTCCGAATCGCAACCCGCAGCTGTCGCTCCGGCAATAGCAATGGACGCAGAGCTGGACGTAGTACCTGAGCGCCTCATCCTGGAAGCCGACACCTGGCACGTGTTCTTTGAGCGTCTGAATCTGACAGGCATTACCCGCAATCTGCTGGCCAATTGCGTAGTCGAGCAGATTCAGGAGCCACAACTGGCGTTGTTGCTGGATGTGCAACAGAGTGCGCTTCTGAACGACGAACACCGCCAGCGCATCATCCAATGTTTACGGGATGTGCTGGGCACGCACTGGTCGATCAGTCTGCGTATCGGCGAATTGGCACAGGAGTCACCCGCGAGGCGCAAGCAGCGACTTCAGGATGAACGCGTCAGGAAAGCGCTGGGCGATTTTCATGCGGACCCGAATGTCACGCAATTGATCGAGAGATTTTCCGCACAGGTCATACCAGAAAGTATCAACTTCATCAGCGAGAAATGAGATGACAGACTTCAATGAAATTCTGAAGCAGGCGCGGCAGATGCAGGAAAAAATGCAGAATGCCCAGAAGGAGGCAGCGAAGCTGGTGCTTGTCGGAGAGTCCGGCGCCGGTCTTGTGCGAGTGCACATGAATGGGCATCACGACGTGCAAAGAGTGGAGCTCGATTCAGGTCTGTTGAGCGAGGACAAGGATGTCATTGAAGATCTGATTGCGGCAGCATTCAACGATGCCGTCAAGAAGCTGGCGGAGCGCAATCAGGATTCAATGGCTGGACTTGCCTCCGGACTCAAGCTGCCTGAAGGCTTCAAATTTCCTTTCTGAGATTGTCTGACTGAGTAAAGTGCATGTTCTCAAGCCCTTTGATAGAAGAACTGGTAGAAGCATTCCGATGCTTGCCTGGAGTCGGGCCGAAGTCGGCGCAGCGTATGGCATTCTATCTGCTGGAACGAAATCGCCAGGGCGGGCAGCAGTTGAGCGCCGCTTTGGATGAGGCATTGAGCAAGGTGGGACATTGCAGCCGCTGTCGGACGTTGACAGAAGAGCCAGAGTGCCGCATCTGTCGCGACCCATCCCGCCATGGCAACCTGCTGTGCATTGTGGAGTCGCCTGCGGATGTCCATGCCATAGAACAGATGGGCAGCTACAAAGGGCACTACTTCGTGTTGATGGGGCACCTGTCGCCCATTGATGGCATTGGCCCCGAACAATTGGGATTGCCAGACTTGCTGGCGCGTCTGGCGGACAAGCAGGTAACGGAAGTGATTCTTGCATGCAATCCTACGGTAGAAGGCGAGGCGACTGCGTATTACATCGCGGAGCAGATCAAGTCATTCCCGCTGGTCATCAGCCGAATTGCTCACGGCGTGCCTGTTGGCGGTGAGCTCGAGTTCGTCGATGGCAGCACTTTGAGCCACGCGTTCAAGGGCAGACTGGTTGTGCGAACGTCATGATGACTCTCTCGAAAGCACTCACCGAATATGCCTTTGTCACAGACAACGATGCACTGACTGCGCTCTGTGAGCAGTGGCAACACTGCAGCGTTCTGGCTCTGGATACGGAATTCATTCGAGTCGATACGTTCAATCCGCGGCTGGGTTTGATTCAGGTGTGCGACGGAAAGAACAATTACCTTCTCGACCCGCTGGCGATCACGCAGTGGTCGGCATTCGCAGCCATTCTCGATAATCCCCGCGTTCTCAAGACACTGCATTCCTGCTCTGAGGACCTGGTGGTATTCAGAGGTTTCTTCGGCAAGGTGCCCACGCCTTTGTTCGATACCCAGCGCGCAGCTGCCTTCCTGGGCTTTGGCTACAGCATCAGCTACCAGAACCTGGTGAAGGAAGTGCTCGGGCTCGAGGTCAGCAAGGATCAGACGCGTTCCGACTGGCTTCGCAGGCCACTGTCGGCCGAACAGCTTGCGTATGCTGCGCTGGACGTCGCCTGCATGCCGCAGATCACGGGTTTTCTGCAGGAGAAACTGGCAAGCACGGAGCGCTCTCATTGGGCTGCGCTTGAGTTCGAGCAGATGGTGGTCGGCGCTTCTGCAGACAGTGGCGAGACGGAATGGAATCAGTATTATCAATCGCTGGGCATGTCATGGCGACTTGATGCATTGCAGCTTGGCACTCTGCAGCGCCTGTGCGCATGGAGAGAAAGAGTGGCGCGTGAAAAAGACAAGCCGCGCAGCTGGATCGCCAAGGACGCCGATCTGATTGCTCTGGCAGAGCGACGCCCTGCCTCGGCGGCCGATGTGCAGAAGATTCCAGACTTGTCCAAACAATTGATGCACAAGTTTGTAAACGATGTGCTGGAAATAATTGCAGCTCCCCATTCAGGGGAACCGTTGCCACAGTTGGCCACAGACCAACCGCTGACACCGTCGATGCGCGCCCAGCTGAAGCGCTGTCAGGAAACAGTCGCGAATGTGGCGCAAACGCTTGGCATCGCACCGGAAGTCCTCGCCCGCAAGAAGCAATTGCTGCAGTTGCTGGCAAATTCGGCTGCAGCTGGCAGACTCGTGTGGCCACAGGATATGCGGGCATGGCGTCAGCAATTGCTTGAAGCGCACTTTGCATCCATCCTTGAATACGGCAATTGACGCAATGACTGACACTACACACTTCTGGGAGAAGCCCCTCGAATTGCTCGACAGAGCGGAATGGGAGGCATTGTGTGATGGCTGCGGCCGCTGTTGTCTCAAGAAACTGATCAACAGCCGCAATGAGGAAGTCCACTATACGAGGGTTGTCTGCCGCTATCTGGATCAGGAAAAATGCCGCTGTCAGTCTTACTCGCGACGGCAGATTCTGGTGCCTGACTGTCTCGTGCTGGACCTGCAGAATCTGCCAACGCTGCACTGGATACCGGATACTTGCGCGTATCGATTGCGTTACGAAGGCAAGCCTCTTCCTGACTGGCATCCCCTGATCACTGGTAACAGGGACGCCATGAATCGTCAGCAGATTACGGTCACAAACAAAGTCATCTCTGAGGAATTTGTCCATGAGAAGGGACTTGAGGAACACATCATTCGCTGGGTGAACGCCGCATGCTAGATATCTATGACTATGTAGTCGGGTGGGCCATATACATAGCCTGTGGCACTTTGTGTTACATGATTTTCTATCGCTTTACAGGAATGTTGAGTTTCAAACCACTTGCCAATACCCTGCGAGCCATCCTTCTAGCGCTGATGTTTACTCCCTGGTATGTCAGTCCGGACAGCGATCTGCTGGCGCCGGCCTTGATCGTCATCTTGCTGGACATGGTCACAGTGGGTGGGACGAGCTTCGTTCGGGCACTGGTGCCCCTGAGCATGGCCATCGCTGCAGCCGTATTTGTGGCACTCTTCATGGGAGTATTCAAACGCGTGCTCCGACACTTTTTCCAGAACACCGACACCAAGTCAGGTTGAGAACCATCTGCGGTGGGCAAGCGTAGTGAAATGGGTGAAGAGCAGGGGTTGCACCTGATCATGTCGGGGCAACCAGTAATACAGATTGAACCGGCAGGAACGACACTTGGAGAGTGCTGCGATGTCAGAAACAAATCATGGTGAATTGACAGGGGACCTGAATCCGAGCCGATTCTCGCGTGTGCCCGAAATCTACGAACATGCATTCAGAGTCTATGCGCAACGACCTGCCTTTACGGCACTTGGCCACACGATTACCTATGAAGACCTGCAGCGCTTTAGTGATCAGTTCTGTGAATACCTGAAGGCACAGCCTGCGCTTTCACCTGGCGATCGTATTGCCATTCAATTGCCCAATATCCTGCAATTTCCCGTCGCAGCTCTGGGCGCCATGAAGGCTGGCCTGGTGCTGGTCAATACAAATCCGCTCTACACGGCCCGTGAGATGGCTCATCAATTCAAGGATTCCGGGGTAAAAGCCATCGTGATTCTTGCAAACTTCTGCGACAAGCTCGAGCACGTGTTACCGGAAACCGACATTCGCGTCATCGTTGTCACCGAGCTTGGGGACATGCTCCCCGGGCTCAATAGAATCGCCATCAATTTTGCTCTGCGTTATATAAAAAAGCTCGTACCCCGTTATGCTCTGCCAACGGCTGCGAGCTGGCGTGCCATTGTCAGGGGACAAGGCGCAGAGAAGCCTGCCGCCTGTCGGGATTCCGGCACCGATACAGCGATCATCCTGTACACCGGTGGAACGACTGGCGTTGCCAAGGGGGCAATGCTGACCCACGCCAATCTGCTGGCCAACATGATGCAATTGCGTGCGGTGAGCAAGGCTGTCATCAAGGATGGCAGCGACACCATCATCGGGCCCCTGCCGCTGTATCACACGTATGCATTCATGTTTCACTGCCTCACGATGATACTGGCGGGCAATCACACGGTACTGATCCCCAATCCCCGGGATATCGACGGCCTGATAAAGGTCATGCGCAAGGCACATGCGAACGGCTTTGTCGGCATCAATACTTTGTATCTGGCTCTGTGCCGTCACAAGGATATCGGCAAGGTGGACTTCAGCGATATGCGCTTTGCCGGGGCGGGTGGAATGGCGTTGACGGTGAATGTCGCGCGTGAATGGACTCGAATTACCAACTGCGAAGTCTTCGAAGGTTATGGTCTGACTGAATGCTCACCAGTTGTCACAGTCAACAGACCTGGTCATGTGAAACTTGGCACAGTCGGTCCGGCAGTACCGGATACCGAGTTGCAGGTTGTGGATGACACCGGTCTGGTTGGAGGTGTTGGCGACAAGGGCGAGCTCTGGGTGCGTGGCCCGCAAGTCATGAAGGGCTACTGGCAGAACCCCGAAGCCACGGCAGAAGCCATCACCGCAGACGGCTGGTTCAAGACCGGCGACTACGCAACGATCGATGCCGATGGCTATGTGAGCATTGTCGACCGCAAGAAGGACATGATCATTGTGTCGGGCTTCAACGTGTTTCCGAGTGAAGTGGAGGAGCTTGTCAATGCTCACCCAGGAGTTTTCGAATCTGCGGTTATCGGCGTGCCAAGTGAGCGCAGTGGTGAGGCCGTCAAACTGTTCATTGTACCTCGCGACCCGGCACTGGACGTCGAAACCATGAAGGCTTATTGCCGTGAGAACCTGACTGCCTACAAGGTTCCCAGAGAGATTGTGTTCGTGAAGGATCTGCCCAAGTCCAACGTGGGCAAGATTCTGCGACGTGAATTGCGTGAGCAGGAACTGGCTCGAGTAAAAAGCGAGAGCAGTCAGTAACAGGAGAACGCCTGTTCTCCATCAAGCAGGGAAACAACGCACTTGCAGGACACCTTCCAGACACAGATCCAGGCCTGCGCTACGCGCGATCGCCACGCACTGCAGACATTGCTCCGAAAAGCTCAAAGTGCGCGTGCCGATTCTGAAGAGCGCAAGACGCTGTTCACCACATTGAATGAGCGTCTGCAGTTGTCGCTGGCACAGATCGCAGATCGCCGCCGCGTTCTTCCCCGCATCAGCTATCCCGAAAATCTTCCGGTTTCTGAGCGGCGCGAAGATATTGCCGCTGCCATTCGCGATCATCAGGTGGTCGTCATCGCCGGTGACACCGGCTCTGGCAAAACCACGCAACTTCCGAAAATCTGCCTTGAATTGGGATTGGGTATTCGGGGACTGATCGGCCACACTCAACCGCGGCGCCTTGCTGCACGGGCTGTCGCGACACGCATTGCAGAGGAATTGCTCGTCCCGCTGGGTGGGGTCGTGGGTTATCAGGTGCGTTTTACCGACAGCACCAGTGCAGACACGCTCGTCAAACTGATGACGGACGGCATCCTGCTAGCCGAGATTCAGCAGGACCGCTTTCTCAGCAAGTATGAAGTGCTGATTATCGACGAGGCGCACGAGCGCAGCCTCAATATTGATTTCATTCTCGGCTACCTTGCCCAGCTGCTCGTCAAAAGGCCGGACCTCAAAGTCATCATCACGTCGGCAACGATCGATGTAGAGAAATTCTCTGCCCATTTTGGCAATGCCCCCATTGTCTCGGTGGCGGGGCGAACCTATCCGGTGGATATTCTGTATCGCCCAGTCGAACTGAGCGAGGATCAGAATGAAGAACCCCTTGTTCAGGGCATCGTAGATGCGCTGCGCGAGATCGAAGCCATGGAGAAGACGCAGCGACCAGCGTTGAGAGACGTCCTGGTATTCCTCAGCGGGGAGAGGGAAATCCGGGATGTGGCAATGGCGCTGCGCAAGGCGGAACTGCGCCACACCGAAATACTTCCGCTCTATGCCAGGTTGACGCCAGCCGAGCAGCAGAAGATATTCCTGCCCCTGAAAGGGCGCAAGGTGGTACTTGCCACGAATGTGGCTGAAACATCCATTACAGTGCCCGGCATTGCCTATGTGATCGACACTGGTCTTGCCCGCATCAGTCGCTACAGCGTGCAAAGCAAGGTGCAACGGCTGCCCATAGAGCCTGTATCACAGGCAAGCGCCAATCAACGTGCCGGGCGCTGCGGCCGGGTAGGGCATGGCACCTGCATTCGGCTGTACGATTCCGAAGATTTTGCGTCACGCCCACTCTTCACCGAGCCTGAAATTCAGCGCACCAACCTGAGCGCTGTGATACTGCAGATGCTTGCTCTCGGCCTTGGCGACATCGAGGCGTTTCCATTTCTGGACAAGCCAGATCGCAGGGCCGTGAATGACGGGCTGAAACTTCTGCAGGAACTGGGCGCACTCGACGAGCAACGCAGAATTACTGCTACCGGGCGTCTCCTTGCGGCGCTGCCAGTGGACCCTCGGCTGGGCAGAATGCTGCTAGAAGCTGATGCGCGCCAATGCCTGCAGGAAGTGCTGATCATCGTCAGCGCACTGAGCGTTCAGGATCCTCGTGAATTTCCAGCTGACAAGAAGCAGGCGGCGCGTGAAAAGCATGCATTTTTTGCTCACAAGGAATCAGACTTTCTGTCATGGATTCTCTTGTGGTCAGAATATGAAACGCAGCGCCAGGCATTGACCAATTCGGGCCTCAAGGAATTCTGTCGGAAGCACTTTCTGTCGCACATGCGCATGCGAGAGTGGCGGGAGACGCATCGCCAGTTGCACCTGATGAGCCAGCAGCTTGGATTTCGCGAGAAACGACGTGCAGATACCCTCATCAAACCTGAAGACATCAACTATGAAGCGGTCCATCGCGCAATCATTCGGGGTTCCTTGAATCAGCTGGGCGTCAAAACAGAGGATTCTCTTTACCTTGGAAGCCGGGGACGCAAGTTCTCGATATTTCCGACTTCGACATTGGCGCGCAAACAGCCCAAATGGATTGTGACGGCCGAGCTTATGGAAACCAGTCGGCTCTATGCGACGCAAGCTGCCACAATTCAACCGGAATGGGTGCTGGATGCCGCTGCAGGATTACTGCGTCACGAGTACTCAGAGCCCCATTGGGAAAAGAGCAAAGGGCAGGTGATGGCCTTTGACAGGATCAGCCTGTTCGGACTCACCCTGATCGAACGCAAGCGGGTGTCCTATTCCAGCATCGACCCTGTCGCCAGCCGCGAGATATTCATCCGCGAAGGTCTGGCAGCAATGCAGCTGGAGACACGTGCCCCGTTCTATCAGCACAACGCGGCTTTATTGGAAACCATTCGCCAAGAGGAAGAAAAGCTTCGCCGTCCTGAAATAATTGTCAGTGAGGACAGAATCTACGACTTTTTCGCCAGCAGAATTCCTCCGGGTATCTGTGATACTCGCTCACTGGAATCCTGGGCTCGACAGCAGAAGCACAACACTGGCAGTTCGGGACTGGAGCTCCGACGCGAAGATCTTGTAAGCGAGGAAATCACTGAAAAATTGCGCCTCGATTTCCCCGATGCACTGGCCGTCAGAAACAATTCTCTGCGCATTGACTATCTGTTTGAACCGGGAGCAGATCTGGATGGTGCCACCATCGACGTGCCCGTGGACATGCTTGGCATGCTCAACCAGAGTGATCTTGACTGGGCAGTGCCGGGCACTTTGCAGGAGCGAAGTGTGTTCCTGATGAAGAATCTGCCCAAGCATTTACGCAAGTTGTTTGTCCCACTGCCCGATTTCATCTACGGCTTTCTGACGTGGCAGAAGTCCCAGCCGGTCAGAGCAGAGCGCCCCAGTCTTTGCGATCAGCTCAGAGAGTTTGCGCGTCAAACCCGCGGCATTCGACTGGAAGATGGAGCGCTTGAAGCGAGCGTACTCCCTGCACATCTGCAGCCCTGGATCCGTGTGCTCGATGATGCTGGCAAAGAGATCGCGCACAGCCAGTCGCTGGGACAACTGCAGAAGCAGTTTGCTCGTTCAGCCATTTTGAAACTGCAGGCAGCAACCGCACACCCCCTGGAGACAGAGCAGATCAAGGACTGGACCTTTGGTGAACTGCCGCAGGCAATTACTGTCAATCCCACTACCGGCTTGCAGAAGTTTCCCGCGCTGGTCGACAAGGGCGATTCTGCTTCTCTGCTGCTCCAGGACGATGCATCGATCGCAGAGCGTTTGACGCGGCAGGGACTCTGTCGCCTTGTCATATTGCGCAGCGCCCAGCAGCGCGCGTTGATTCAGGCACGTCTCAAGGCGGTGGCCGGCAAACTGACAGTGCTGTCGCTGCATACGCCAGATGAGATTCAGCGAGAGGGGCTGACAATCATCTTCCGCCAGGCCTTCAATCTGGATGACTGCGTCATTCCACGCAGCAAGGACGCGTTCGAGAAACTGCTTATGGATGGCAAGCCGCGCCTGATCGCGACGGCCGAGAAATTCGAGGCTCTGGTCCGACGAATTGTCGATATGCATTTTGACCTTCTACGCAGGCTCGGCCTGGTGTCTGGCAAGCACCTGGAGCCTGCTGTCAAGGATATCCGGCAGCAGCTGCAAAGCCTTTTGTCACCAGGGTATCTCACCCGAACTCCTGGTCCCTGGCTGCAGGAGCTGCCTCGCTACCTGCAGGCAATTGGGCTTCGTCTGGAAAAACTTTCTGGCCAATTGGCCAGAGATCAGGAGAACCAGCGCCTGATCAATGCACTGGAAGCGCGTATCCGCACAGTAATAGCCAACAGTCCCGAGAGAGAATTGCCTGTGGATGACACCCAATGGCTTCTTGAGGAACTGCGCGTTTCCTTGTTTGCACAGACACTGGGAACCAGAATGCCCGTGTCAGAGAAGCGCATCTCGAAAAGAATCGAAGAGCTGGAACGCGCCATTCGCTGAAGCTGTCAATCTGGCAGATTCCTGCCTTTTTCCTGCAAACCAGGCCTCAGTTGCAGTCAATTTGCTGATTTGTGGCGTGTGTCATGGGATAGTTTTACTTGAACTGCAAGAATCAGCCTCAACATCGGAGGTTGGTGAGCCCCTCTTCAGGGGGGATATCTTCAGGTACAGACGGGATAATATGGCTCGCAAGCTAGGAACGGAGCCAGTCATGGCGCATAATGCGCGCCGATTTGATTCGTGGAAAAAATGAAAGTGAATTCAGTAGTCAGTGCCAGTCACAAGGTTTTGCTTGGCGCTCTGCTTGTGTGCAGCGGTCAGGCCTATGCGAATGATCCGTGGGAAGCCACGAATATGCGCATTTTTGCATTCAACAAATTTGTTGATGGCTGGCTCTTGCGTCCCGTTGCCATTGTCTACAACAACGGCGTGCCTACGATCGTGCGTCAAGGCATTGGCAATTTCTTCAGCAATATTGATGACGTCAACGTTCTGGCCAACAATGTCCTTCAGCTGAAATTGCAGGATGCAGCGTCAGATTCAGGTCGCCTGCTTATCAACACTACAGTGGGAATAGGGGGGGTCATAGACGTGGCTTCCTCTGTGGGGCTCGGCAAGAACGAAGAAGATTTCGGACAGACATTCGGACGCTGGGGAATTGGGGCTGGCCCTTATGTGGTATTGCCGTTCTTCGGCCCGAGCTCCTTGCGCGATTCTTTCGGCATGGTGCTCGATACCATGTTCAACCCGATCCAGTATTACCATGACGAATCCACCAGACACTCTCTGACAGCGCTCAAGCTGCTGGATAACCGTGCCTCTGTTCTCGCAATGGAGAATTTGATCTCCGGCGACGAATACCTTTTCCTGCGCGAAGCCTACCTGCAGCAGCGCGAGTATCTCGTCAGTGACGGGGCCTACTACGACGACTTCGAAGACTATTGATTATTGCTGTTCGCCAACTCTTCGAGTCGTGCCTTGACGGCCAGCTTTGTGCGAATGAAATCGCTGTGGCGGACATGAAGCAAGTCGGCAATCTTGCGAATCAAATGGTCCTCGTAGCGATCCAGGTGCTGATCGGCGAACGCTACCTCCCATAGATTTTCCACAAGCTGTACTCGTTCCTCATGGCTGTAAGCGGCGCTGACGAGACTGGTGAATTCATACAGCGACGTGGACTTGTGGGACTCTTCCTCTGCAAGCGCCACGATCATCCGCAGTTTCTCTTCCTCTAGTTCGAAATTCTTGCGAAGAACCTGCAAAAGGGTCTCCGTTTCGCGCTTGTCTATGCGCTCGTCCGACTTCACCAGCTCAAACATCAATGCCGCGGTGGCAAGCGGTAGCCGCGCACGTTTTGCGGTGTCGCTGGTATTGGCATCCAGCAGCAGATTCTTTTCGAAGAACTTCCTGATATTCGAGATCACAATGTCAGCTCCTCACTCTCTGAAACGCAGGTATAGCCTGCGAGCTTTGCGATAGCATCTTCCAGAACAGCAAGACCAGCATCGCGACGAAATGCATTCTCACTGAGATGACGTCTGAAGGCTTTGCCACCGGGCACGCCGTGGAAAAGTCCCAGAATATGTCGTGTCATGTGTTGCAGAGGCGTGCCCTCCGACAGTTGTTGCTCAACATAGGGTAGATAATTTCTGATCGCATCCATTCTGGAATATATATTGCGAGAATCGCCGAAGAGCGATGCATCCACATCATGCAATATCCATGGGTTGTGATAAGCCTCGCGCCCCATCATGACCCCGTCGACGTGAGCAAGAATTTCCTGAGCCTGCAGAATTGATTTAACTCCACCATTCAGAATGATCTTCAGTTGCGCAAAGCGCTCCTTCATCAGATACACACGTTCGTAGTTGAGAGGTGGAATCTCGCGATTTTCCTTGGGGCTGAGTCCCTTGAGAATCGCGATGCGTGCATGAATGATCAACGCGTCACAACCCGCATCGGCGATTGCAGACACAAAGCCTTCCAGAAAGTCCGAGGAATCCTGTTCATCAATTCCCGTCCGGCATTTGACAGTCACTGGAAGGTCCACAGCGCTCTTCATGGCTCGTACACATGCGGCCACCAACGGAGCATCAGCCATCAGGCAGGCCCCGAACCTGCCTGATTGCACGCGATCACTTGGGCAACCGACATTCAGATTGATCTCGTCATAGCCATATTCCTGTGCGATGTGCGCGCAACGCATCAGGTCCTCCGGCACACTGCCTCCTAGCTGAAGAGCCAGTGGATGTTCAACGGAATCATGGGAAAGATGTCGATGAATATCGCCATGAAGAAGCGCGCCGGTCGTCACCATTTCTGTATAGAGCCGGGCGTGTCGGCTGATTTGCCGCAGGAAGTAGCGCTCGTGGCGGTCGGTCCAATCAAGCATTGGCGCAACGCAGAAACGATGACTGTCGGGAGAAAGTGTCATGGCGGAAAACTGGAAGGAGAATTCGAGGATGTCGATGTTAATGGTTTGCGCGCTTGAACGATAGCGTATAATCCACCGCAATATTGCAGCGAATGCGTGCAGATCTGCAAGTCAATCAGCCTTTACGGACCCAACATGCTCAAAGTCAGAACCCGAATAGCCCCTTCGCCCACGGGTGATCCCCATGTGGGAACCGCATACATTGCACTTTTCAATCGTTGTTTCGCACATCAGCACGGTGGCGACTTCATTCTGCGTATAGAAGACACGGATCAAGTCCGCAGCACTGCAAAGTCTGAGTCCGATATTCTGGCCGCATTGCGCTGGCTTGGGTTGACCTGGAGCGAAGGTCCGGACGTTGGCGGCCCATGCGGCCCCTACAGACAAAGTGAGCGCAGTGAACTGTATGCCAGGGAGATCAATACACTCCTGGAAAGCGGACATGCCTTTCGATGTTTCTGTACTTCTGAACGGCTGAATTCGCTTCGTTCACAGCAAATGCAGGACAAGGCGGCGCTTGGATATGACGGTCACTGCCTGAGTCTTTCAGCCGGGCAGGTGGAGGCCAATCTCGCAGCTGGTCTGGAACATGTCATTCGCATGCGTATTCCGCATGAGGGCGACTGTGTTTTTCAGGATATGCTGCGTGGTGAAATTCGCATTGCCTGGCAACAAATCGACATGCAGGTTCTGATCAAGTCTGATGGACTTCCAACCTATCACTTCGCCAATGTGGTAGACGATCAT
>CAYWMC010000005.1:0-11010 GCA_964459345.1 uncultured Klebsiella sp.
GGGGATGGCAGACATGACGCGGGTGGCGATGCTGGCACGCTCCAGAGCGTCACGCATTGCCAGCGCATTCATCACAGTGGCCAGCATGCCCATGTGATCCCCGGTAACACGCTCCATTCCCGCTGCGTTCAACGCGGCACCTCGAAACAGATTGCCCCCGCCGATTACCATGCCGATCTGGACTCCCAGACCTACCAGCTGCCCTACTTCCACGGCCATGCGGTCAAGTACCTTGGGATCGATGCCGAAATCGGCATCTCCCATCAAGGCTTCACCGCTCAGTTTCAGGAGTATGCGCTTGTATTTTTTTTCAGCTTTTACCATGAGCATGCCATCCTGTCTGTAGTGCCGATTGACGTTCTTACAGTCCTGCTACCGCAGCCACTTCCGACGCAAAGTCGACTTCTTCCTTCTCGATGCCTTCACCCACTTCGTAGCGGATGAAGCTCACGACGTCGGCACCAGCCTTCTTCAGCAGCGCAGACACAGTGATCTCGCCATCCTTGACGAAGGGCTGATCCAGCAGACTGACTTCTGCCACATACTTGCGCAGACGACCCTGAATCATCTTCTCGATGATCTCTTCAGGCTTGCCGCTTTCGCGTGCCTGCGCGGAGTAGATCTCTGATTCCTTGGCAAGCAGCTCTTTCGGAACATCCTCGGAGCGCACCACCAGCGGATTGACAGCAGCCACATGCATGGCGATGTCTTTTGCCAGTGTGGAGTCGCCGCCCTTGAGGGCCACAACCACTGCAATACGATTGTTGCTGTGGATGTAAGTGTCGACGATCCCGACGTTCGGGTTCGCGAACTCAACGATCTGAATGCGACGCACGTTGATGTTCTCACCGATCTTCTGCACCAGTGCTTCGCGCACTTTCTCGAGATCACCTGCCATCAGGGCGGCAACATCGGATACGCGACGCGTGAACGCCTCGTTGAGCACCTTGTTCGCAAAACCGAGGAAGTTCTCGTCGCGTGCCACGAAGTCTGTCTCGCTGTTCACTTCAACGATGATTCCGAAGTTGCCGTCTTCCGATACCTTGGTCAGTACCACGCCTTCGGCAGCGATACGGCCTGCCTTCTTGGCAGCCTTGAGACCGCTGGCCTTGCGCAGATCATCAATCGCCTTTTCCATGTCACCACTGGCTTCTACCAGTGCTTTCTTGCAATCCATCATTCCAAGCCCGGTGCGCTCACGCAGCTCTTTGACCATGCCTGCTGTAATTTCTGCCATTTGTATGCCTCTGTCGATTTCCAAAATGAATTCAATGTGTCAATTCTGACTTAAAAAAAAGGGGCGAAGCCCCTCTTCTTTCTCCCTGCGACAGCCTTGCTGGCTGTGACCGCAGCCTGCGGCCGCGCTCTGAGAGTGAGGGTGTCATTGCGGACGCCCCTCTGTGTGTCAGCCTGAATTATGCGCCTGCAGCTGCACTTCCTGGCTGCTCGCTGGCAGCCACGCTGTCGCTGACTTCAACGAACTCGCTGTCACTGGTGACAACGTTCAGATCGCCACGACCTTCGATGCACGCATCTGCCACTGCACGGGCGTACAGTTCGATGGCGCGAATGGCGTCGTCATTGCCTGGGATCGGGTAATCGATGCCGTCAGGATTGCTGTTGGTGTCGACAATGCCGATGACTGGAATGCCAAGGTTGTTGGCTTCAGTGATGGCAATGCGCTCGTGGTCAACATCGATCACGAACAGTGCATCAGGCAGGCCGCCCATTTCCTTGATCCCGCCAATGCTGCGCTCGAGTTTCTCCATCGCACGGCGACGGATCAGAGCCTCTTTCTTGGTCATGCGATCAAATGTGCCATCCAGCGCCTGAGTTTCCAGATCGCGGAGCTTCTTGATGGAGCCACGGATTGTCTTGTAGTTGGTCAGCATGCCGCCGAGCCAGCGGTGGTCAACATAAGGCATGCCAGCGCGTTCAGCCTGCTCCTTGATGATCTTGCCTGCAGCGCGCTTGGTGCCGACGAAGAGTACTTTCTTCTTGCGGGCCGCCAGTGCCTGTACTTGCTCGAGTGCTGAATTGAGCGCCGGAACAGTGTGTTCCAGGTTGATGATGTGAATCTTGTTGCGTGCGCCGAAGATGAACTTCTTCATTTTCGGGTTCCAGTAACGGGCCTGGTGGCCGAAATGGACGCCCGCCTTGAGCATTTCCTTCATTGAAACAGTTGCCATGATTTTTCCTTTGTTTCGGGTTAAGCCTCCACACACCCCATGATTCAACCCCTGGCACGCTGCCGCGCCTGAGGCACCCAGAACACATGTGTCGGTGTATGTGCGACGTTGGTTTTGATGTGATTGCGCCTTGCCATCCCTTGCGAGCTTCAAAGCGCGCCGCTTTATACCACAGCGGCCTCAGGACATAAAGCGCCAGGACAAAAGGCACTGGCTCCTGCCGGCCCCCGCAACGGTGTCAATCATGGAACTCCTGCTTTACAATGGCCCGGCCTTGAACCTCCCCGTGGACAGCCCGACGAGACCTCTATCTGAATTATGGCAATCAGCATCAAGACGCCTGAAGAAATTGCAAAAATGCGCGTAGCCGGCCGCCTGGCTGCGGATGTGCTCGAAATGATCGGCCCTCATGTGCAGGCAGGCATCAGCACCGGCGAACTGGATCGTCTATGCCACGACTACATCGTCAACGTGCAACAGGCAATTCCGGCCCCACTGAATTACAACGGCTTTCCGAAGTCCATCTGCACGTCGGTCAATCATGTGATCTGTCATGGCATTCCCAGCGATACCAAGATCCTCAAGAAGGGCGACATCATCAATATCGATGTGACTGTCATCAAGGATGGTTTCCATGGTGACACCAGCAAGATGTTCGTGATTGATGAAGTGCCGCCCCATGTCGAGCGACTCATCGACATCACACAGCAGTGCCTGTATCGCGCCATCGCGATGGTCAAACCCGGCACGCGACTCGGCGACATCGGACACGTCATTCAGACGCTTGCTGAAAGCAACCACTTTTCGGTCGTACGCGAGTATTGCGGGCACGGCATCGGCAGAGTATTTCATGAAGATCCGCAGGTGCTGCATTTCGGCAAGCCCGGCACTGGCGTCGTCCTGCAGGAAGGCATGACGTTCACGATCGAACCCATGCTGAACGCCGGCACACATCACACGAAACTTTCCAAGACTGATGGCTGGACAGTGACTACCCGCGACCGCCGCCTCTCTGCCCAGTGGGAACACACGCTGGCAGTGACCAGTGATGGCGTGGAAGTGCTGACGCGACGCAGCGATGAAACCTTCTGAGTCCCTGGCGTCGGCAACGGCGCACATCCCCGGTCTTGCTTCCATGATTGTCACACCGTATGAAATGGATATGAATCTGCGTCATTCGCTGCTGGACCTCGAGCACTTTCGCGAAAGTGTCAAGAACTGCGCGCAGCCAGTCCCGCTCTTCAAGGAAGCGCTGAGTCATGCCCGGCAGATTCTGGACGAGCAATATCGCCAGGATGCCGACATCGTGCAACTGGTCACCGGTCGGGCCTGGTTCATGGATCAGCTGCTGCGCTGTGCGTGGGAGCGTTATGCCTGGGGTGATGCCAGCAATATAAGCCTGCTGGCCGTGGGCGGCTATGGCCGCGGCGAACTGCATCCGCATTCAGACATCGATCTGCTGCTGCTGACGCGACACGACAACCATCAGGACTACAAGCAGAACATCAGCGCCTTCTTCACGTTCCTCTGGGACATCAATCTGGAAATCGGGCAAAGCGTTCGCTCTATCCAGCAGTGCCGGCAGGAAGCCCTCAAGGACATCACGGTAGCCACCAGCCTGATGGAATCGCGCACTATCGTCGGCCCGGAAGCGCTTCGCGACGCCATGATTGCGAAGACGCAGTGCGACGACGTCTGGCCCGCCAAAGCCTTCTTCAAAGCCAAGCGCGACGAGCAGATCGCACGCCACGAGAAATACCACGACATCGACTATGCGCTGGAGCCCAACGTCAAGACATCACCGGGCGGGCTGCGCGACATTCAGACCATCGCCTGGATCGCGAAACGCCATTACAAGGCCGATACGCTTGCCGATCTGGTAGCGCTGGGATTTCTCACGCAGTCCGAATATCAGGATCTGGCGGAAGGAGAACAGCTGCTCTGGAGAATCCGATACGGACTGCATCTGATTGCAGGGCGCAAGGAGGACCGGCTGCTGTTCGACCGGCAGAAAGACCTTGCACGCCTGTTCGGCTATGAGGACGACGAAAAGAGCCTGGCAGTCGAAAAGCTCATGCAGGAATACTACCGCGCCGTGGCAACCCTGCGCGGACTGAACGATGTGCTTCTGCAGCATTTCGACGAAGCGATTCTGCGCGCTGGCGAGAAAGAAGAAATCAAGGTCATCAGCAAGCGCTTCCAGATTCGCAATGACTATATTGAAGTGACCCATCCCGGGGTGTTCAAGCGCTTTCCCTTCGCGCTGCTGGAAATCTTCGTGCTGATGGCGCAGAACCCGCAGATCAAGGGCGTAAGAGCCGCCACGATTCGCCTCATCAGAGAGAACAGCGTCATCATCGACGAGAAGTTCCGCAAGGACCTGCGCAACGTCACCTTGTTCATGGAATTGCTGCGCTCACCTCACGAACTCACGTCACAGCTGCGGCGCATGTCGCGTTATGGCGTGCTGGGGCGCTATCTGCCCGAATTCGGGGCGATCACCGGCAAGATGCAACACGACCTGTTCCACATCTATACCGTGGATGCGCACACTCTGCAGGTCGTTGAGAACATGCGCCGCTTCCGCTATCCAGGCGCCGAAGAACATTTCCCCATAGCAGCGCACATCGTGAAGCGACTGCCAAAAGTGGAACTGCTGTATATCGCGGGCCTCTATCACGACATCGCCAAAGGCCGCGGTGGCGATCACTCCACCCTTGGCATGGTCGATGGCGCCGAGTTCTGCCGACTGCATCACCTGAGCGCGTGGGACACCAAACTGGTGTCCTGGCTGATCGGCAAGCATCTGCTGATGTCGATGACTGCGCAGCGCATGGATATCGCCGACCCGGAAGTGATTCAGCAATTTGCACTGCAGGTCGGCGACAAGCTGCACCTCGATTATCTGTACGCCATGACGGTCGCGGACATCTGTGCCACGAATCCCACGCTGTGGAATACCTGGCGCGCGGCACTGCTGCGACAGTTGTACCTCAGCACCAAACGGGCACTGCGCCGCGGGCTGGAGAATCCGATCGACCGCGCCGATCGCATCAAGGACAAGCAGGAAAGCGTCATGCTCAAGCTGACCGATCGCGGCATCAGTCCCGAGCAGATCGAGCATATCTGGGCCAATGTCGATGACGAATACTTCGTGCGCGAGTCCACGGCCAACATTGCGTGGCACACGGAAGCGATTGCGCGCAACGAAGGCCAGGACACACTGATTCTGGTGGAAGACACCAACGAGTCGCTGAACGAAGGTGGTACACAGATCTTCATCTATACACTCAACCGCAATCATCTGTTTGCCAGCACCGCTTCTGCCATCGAGAAGCTCGGGCTGAACATCATGGATGCGCGCATCTTCACTTCCGCCAAGAACTACTGCATGAACACCTTCACGGTTCTGGAAAGCGATGGCACCCCAGTGAGCGGGAACATCGTGCGCCGCAAGGAAATCATAGGCCTGATTCGGGAATACCTGCTGGACCCGAGTCAGCACCTCAAGGCGTCCACCAAGCGCATCGATCGCAAACTCAAGCATTTCAGCAGGCATGTCGAAACCGAAGTGATCAACTCGGACGACAATCCGTACACCACTCTGGAGATCAACTGTCCGGACCAGCCAGGGATCCTGGCATCGATCGGCAAGATCTTCGCCGATCACAATATTCAGCTGCAGAACGCCCGCATTGCCACACTGGGCGAGCGCGTGGAAGACTTGTTCTTCATTCTCGATACGGACAACCGCAAGATCACCGATGCAGAGGCCATAGAAAAGCTGCAGAACGACATTCGCCAGGAACTGGGCGACTGAGTCATGATCACCGTCTTTGGCATAGCCAACTGCGATTCAATCAGGAAGACACGGCAGTGGCTCGACGCCCATGGTGTGAACTACGAATTTCACGACTACCGAAAGCAGGGCCTGGATGCAGCGCTTTGTGAGGAATTGTTGAGTGCCATGCCGCTGGCCACACTGATCAACACGCGTGGCACGACATGGCGGAGTCTGCCAGACCAGACACGCAGCTCACTCGACAAGAGCAACGCTGCGGCGCTGATGCAGGCCTGGCCTGCAGTCATTCGTCGCCCTCTGATCCGCGCACCCAGCGGCTGGCTGTGCAGTGCCGATCCTGCCGTGCTGAACGCGCTGCTGACGGGCGCCTGAAAACCGCTTTCATTCACTGGAGATTGCAAACCATGTCATCCACACTTTCTCTGCACAGTCTCGGCATCGGACTCGCCACGCACAACGGACGCGGCGAGATCATCGAAGTCTATTACCCCGTCGTCCTGCGCGATCCTGCACCGCAGTTCGCTGCAGCGCTGGCTGCTGCAGCGGGCTACAAGCAGGGCAACGTGGCACTTGAACTGGCTCCTTCGCAGTTGCAGTCATTGCTGGCCAATGCTCCTGCGGACGCGCAGTCATCCCTGCAGGCACTCACCGGCGCCCATCGGGACCTGACGGTGATGTTCATTGCTGCCGACGTGGCACCCGCCTCCATCGCGGAGGTGTATCTGAAACTGCATCTGCTTTCGCACAGGCTGTGCAAACCGCACTCGCTGAACCTGACTGGCGCGTTCGGCCTTCTGCAGAATCTGGCGTGGACCAACAAGGGCGCCATCGACCTTGCAGACTTGCCGGCGCGGCAGCTGCAGGCACGTCTGAATGGCGAGCTGCTTGAGGTCATGTCCGTCGACAAGTTTCCCAAGATGAGCAACTACGTGGTGCCCAAGGGCGTGCGTATTGCCCATACTGCGCGGGTCAGACTGGGTGCCTATCTTGGTGAAGGCACCACGATCATGCATGAGGGATTCGTCAACTTCAACGCAGGTACCGAAGGCCCGGCCATGGTCGAAGGGCGCATTTCCGCGGGCGTCATGGTCGGCCCTGGCAGCGATCTCGGGGGGGGCTGCAGCACGATGGGCACTCTTTCCGGCGGCGGTACGCAAGTCATCTCGGTGGGCCGCGACTGTCTGATCGGCGCCAATGCCGGACTGGGCTTTCCTCTTGGAGACCGCTGCATCGTCGAAGCCGGTCTTTATGTGACAGCAGGCACCAAAGTGCTGCTGCTGGACAAGGACAATCAGGTGGTTGGCACGCGCAAGGCCCGGGAACTCGCTGGCAAATCCGATCTGCTGTTTCGGCGCAATTCCGTCACGGGTGCCGTGGAATGCAAGGCCAACAAGACAGCCATCGCATTGAATGAAGAACTTCACACTCATAATTGAATACGCTGCGCGCGTCTCATGCAGGTAATGCCATGTCCCCTACTCTGGCCTTGACGAAGGCCCTGATCGAAAAAGCGTCTGTCACTCCCAGCGATGGCGGTTGTCATGCACTGCTGACGCAGCGTCTCGAAGCGATGGGCTTTGTGGTGGAATCCCTGCCTTTTGGTGATGTACAGAATTTCTGGGCGCGTCTGGGCACCGACGGTCCGCTGTTCGCGTTTGCAGGCCACACCGATGTCGTCCCCCCTGGCCCCAGTGAACACTGGGACAGCGAGCCCTTTGCCCCACAGGTGCGGGATGGATTTCTCTACGGGCGTGGCGCAGCAGACATGAAGGGCAGCATCGCCGCCATGGTCACCGCCTGCGAGCGCTTTGTAGCAACAGGAAAGCCGCTGCAGGGATCGATCGCGTTCCTGATTACCAGTGATGAAGAAGGCAGCGCCGTGAACGGCACCGTCAAAGTGGTGGAAGTGCTCGAAAAGCGTCAGGAAAAAATTCAATACTGCATCGTCGGCGAGCCGTCGAGCACCACGCAGGTTGGCGACGTCATCAAGATCGGCAGACGTGGTTCGCTGCACGGCCGCCTGACCGTGCACGGAATTCAAGGCCATGTGGCGTATCCACATCTGGCCCGCAATCCCATTCACAGAGCCATGGCGCCACTGGACGCCTTGTGCCGGGAAGTCTGGGACGAGGGCAACGAATCCTTTCCGCCGACGAGCTTCCAGATTTCCAATATTCATGCCGGCAAGGGCACCGACAACGTCATCCCCGGCGAACTCGATGTCGCCTTCAACTTCCGCTTTTCCACAGCACTGACCGAAGAGACCATCAAGGCGCGGACACAGGCAATTCTCGACGCCAGCGGCCTGGAGTACTCCCTGACCTGGCATCTGTCCGGAAAACCCTTTCTGACGCAGCGCGGAACCCTCATCGACATCGTCGCGGCAAGCATCAAGGCAGTGACGGGAATCGACACGGAATGTTCCACCACGGGAGGCACCTCCGACGGACGCTTCATCGCGCCGACAGGCGCTCAGCTGCTCGAACTGGGCCCGTGCAACGCCACCATCCACAAGGTCAACGAGAATGTGCGCGTGACCGATCTGGACGCGCTGAGCAGCATTTACGAGGAAGTGCTGACGCGGCTGGTTGGCTGAGTCAGATAGATATCGAAGCGGCTCGAGGTGCCCAGCAACTGGAAGGAAGGTTTGCGCTCCTCGAGAAAGCCGGCGATGCGTGGCCGCTTGACCACTACCCGCTTGCGCGCGGCCTGCATGGCCTTGTGCAGCAGCCCCTCTTCCGCCGGCTCGTGATCCAGCAATTGCTGCAGCATGAACATGTTCTTCTTCACCTTCGCTGACTTCTTGCGACGCTCCGGAAACATCGGGTCAAGATAGATGACATCCGGTGCATCACCCAGTGCTGCAAGATCAATGCAGCTGCTGTCTGCCAGAAGCAGCCGCATTCGGGCTACCGCATTTCTGACACGCACATCGTCACTCTGCGCTGCGCGCAGCAGCCCGTCTTCCAGCAACGCATGCAGCAGCGCCGAACGCTCCAGCATCAGCACATCGCAACCCGCATGGGCCAGCATGAACGCATCCTGGCCGAGTCCTGCGGTGGCATCGATTACCCGCATGGGCTGCCCCGTACGCACGCCTGCCGCCTTCAGCAGCGCTTCCGGCTGTTGTTGGTGCCGTTGACGCCATGCCAGGGTAGCGTCGTCAAAATCGACGCTCACAGCGCCCAGGGAGGGATCGCTGACCCGAATCAGCGCGAGGTGACCATTCTGTTTCTGCAATTGGAAGTCAGATTCGGCAGAAAAGTCAGACATGACAGACATGACAGACCCTGGCCCTCAGGACTGCACGAAAAAATGAATGCCAAGCAAGGCAATGCCCATCACTACACGGTAGATGACAAAAGGCATGAAGCCCGTGCGCTCGATGAGCTTGAGGAAGTAATGAATACAGGAAAATGACACCAGTGCGGACACTGCAATGGCATAGATCAGCACGCCCCATTGCGCTTGCGTATTGTCCTGAAGCAATTCGCCGCCTTTGAGAAGGCCACTGGCAGCGATGATCGGAATAGCCAGCAAAAAGGAGAAACGCGCAGCCGCCTTGCGGTCGAGTCCGCAGGCCAGGGCCGCCGTCATGGTGACACCGGAGCGCGAGGTGCCCGGAATCAGAGCGAGCACTTGCGCAAACCCGACGACAAGTGTGGTACGCAGTGTCAGCGTGTCCAGGTCCACACGTTCCACTTTCAGATTGTCGGCCCACCACAACAGGATGCCAAAAAATATGGATGTAAAGGCAATCAGGAGCATCGAACGCGCGTAGAGCTCGATGACATCAGACAAGAGCAGTCCGGCAAGCCCAGCCGGAATCGTTCCCAGCACGACGAACCAGGCCAGTCTTGCATCCTGTGACATGCCGCCTCCCGTCAGCGACCGACACCACGCCCCAAACAGCGTTGAGAGGTCAGCCCGGAAATAGGTCAGTACGGCGACAAGGCTGCCAATATGGACCGCGACATCAAATACAAGCCCCTGATCAGGCCAGCCAAGCAATTCCTTCGGCAACAGAATGTGGGCCGAACTGGAGATGGGGAGAAACTCTGTCAGCCCCTGCAGGAAAGCAAGAAACGTGATTTGAAAAAGTGAAAGATCCATATCAGGCCTGATAATCCATCTGTTCCTTGAGATAGACAGGCAGCACCAACGGTGCGATGACTCCTGTCCCGCTACGACACAATGCAGTGGCGATTCTGCTCAGCGTCGTGGCATCCGATGTGCATTCAAGCATGGTGACACTGTTTGAAGTTTCCGCAGGCAGCAATGACCACCCATCGCCTGCAGCCAATCCATCTGGATCAAAGATCGCTGCGCCAGGCGCACACACTTGTTCGTGCCCGATCAGTTCAGGCACATCGCCAACGATGCGATAGCTTGCAGCATACACTTCGTCTTCGCGCGCCAGCAGGCAGACGTTCACCACCTCGCAAGGATGTTCGAGACTGGCCTTCATTGCCATCACTGCCAGAGAAGAAATACAGAACACAGGAACGCCAGTGGCAAACGACAAACCCTGGGCAACGCCAGCACCAATCCGCAAACCCGTGAAAGACCCGGGCCCAATGACCAGCGCAATGCCATCGAGATCGCGAGTGCTCAGACTCTCCTGCGCCAGCAGATCCTCTATCATCGGCAACAATTGCTTCGCATGCTGACGCGGCGCTTCGCTGCTGCGAGAACTTATTTTCCCCGACACATTGAGTGCTACTGAGCAGATTGCGTGTGAGGTATCGATGGCGAGAATTTTTGTCATGGCGGGAGTATACAGGACTGGATAAAAAGATCCCTCAGGGCATTCCTGCACTGAGGGATCTCGGTCATGCCTTCTGCTTGCGTCCTGTATCAGGACACCTCAGATCAACCCGCTGCTGGAGCAGGTGCTGCAGCAGGTGCCACTGGTGCTGCAGCAGGTGTTGCGGCTTTCCTGGCAGGAGCAGCTTTCTTCACAGGAGCAGCTTTCTTTGCAGGAGCCGCTTTAGGGGCTGGTGCAGCTTTCTTTGCAGG
>CAYWMC010000005.1:11110-22498 GCA_964459345.1 uncultured Klebsiella sp.
GGTGCAGCTTTCTTTGCAGGCGCCGCTTTCTTGGCAGGAGCCGCTTTAGGGGCGGGCGCTGCCTTCTTCACGGGAACTGCCTTTTTCGCAGCGACTTTTGCTGCTGGAGCGGCTTTCTTCGCAGGAGCGGCTTTCTTCGCCGGCGCTGCTTTCTTCGCTGCAGGAGCCTTCTTCACAGCTGCTTTTGCAGCAGGCGCTGCTTTCTTCGCAGCAGGCGCCTTCACTGGCGCTTTCTTCGCAGGGGCTTTGCCTTTGACAGCAGCTTTCACCTTTGCTGCAACACCAGACACTGCTGTCTTGACGGCTTTGACAACTTTCTTCGATGCCGCTTTGGCTTTCAGTGCGGCACGACGTGCTGCTGCCTTTTCCTTCAGCGCGAGTTTCTTCGCGGCTGCACGGGCTTTCACAAGTGCGCGTTTGGCAGCAATGCGCTCACGGGTAATGCGTTTCTTGGCAGCTGCCTTGGCTTTTGCTGCTGCTTTCTGAGCCGCTGCTTTCGCTTTTACTGCAGCTTTCTTGGCTGCAATTCTGCGCTTCAGATCTTCTTTCTTGGTGCGGGCTGCTTCCTTGCTGGAATCAGCCTTGGCACGCTTCTTCTTCCACGCATCCGCGAATGCCTTCACTGCTTTTGCAAGATCTGCTTCAGCTTTGGCTGCAATCGCGACTTTTCTCGCGTCAGCACTTGCCTTCAGTTTTGCTGCAGTTTGAGTTGCTTGAAGTTTCGTAGCGGCGGTACGGGCTTTTACAGTGGAGGTCTTGCTTGTCGCGGTGGAGTTCTTGGAAGCTTTAGTTTTAGCAGAAGCGGCTTTGCCTTTCGCTGTTGCAACTGGCTTGGCTTTTGGGGCTGCGCCTTTTGGCAATTTCGCTGATACTGTCGTCACTTTCGCAGGAGCAGCATCACCGGTTTTTTTAACTGCCGATTTAGCAGGCGCCTTCTTTGTCGCTTTAACTTTAGCCATACTGATATCTCTCCAAATATGTGGAACAAAACCACTTTAATTTCTTCAACAGAGGCTGAGCCTTGTTTGAGCGGCACCTTAGCACAAAAAATATCGCTCAAACAGCATGAGCACTTGGAATTGTTGAAAAAAATCAACTTAATCCAGAATATTTTTGCGAAAAACCAGCGAAAGAATGTCAGGAAGGGAATTTCAGAATAATCAGCAACAGACAGAAAAGTTTTTTGTGAGAGCGCCAGCATTGCACTGGCGCTCTCTTTCTCGAATTACATGGCACTCAGCAAGCGGGTAATTTCTGCTCGCACAATCTCCACATCAACGGCACCATTGAGTTGTTCCACTTTTACAGCGCTGCCAGTGCTCTGCAGATTCTTGTAGAAATCCACGAGAGGTTTGGTTTGCTGGTGGTAAACCTGCAAGCGTTTGCGCACCGTTTCTTCCCTGTCGTCGTCACGCTGGATCAAGGGCTCACCTGTCACATCATCGAGATTCTCGCGCGCGGGGGGATTGAAGATCGTGTGATAGATGCGACCTGAATCGGGGTGCACACGCCGGCCACTCAGACGCTTCACAATTTCTTCGTCTTCTACTGCAATCTCGATCACGACATCGATGGCAATACCGGCATCCACCATGGCCTGTGCCTGGGGAATCGTGCGCGGGAAGCCATCAAAGAGAAATCCTTTAGCGCAATCTGCCTGCGTGATGCGCTCTTTCACCAGTGCGATGATGATCTCGTCTGTCACGAGTCCGCCAGAAGCCATCACTTCCTTCACCTGCAAGCCCAGTGCACTGCCCGCCTTGACAGCAGCACGCAGCATGTCGCCTGTCGATATCTGCGGAATTCCGAATTTCGACATGATGAATTGTGCCTGTGTGCCCTTCCCCGCCCCTGGGGCCCCCAACAAAATCACTCGCATATAACGCTCCTGGATAATGTCTGAAATCATTTCAGACAGACTTTCTAATGAAAACTAGTGCGGCAATCCGAAGATTTGGACCTTACACCAAAGGCAAGTGCCGAAACAAGAAGGCTTGTGGCCTGCTCCTGCCGCTGCATCATGCCGACTTGTTGCCTTGTCCGGCTTTGATCTCGTTCCACAAATCATCGAGTGCTTCCATGTCCAGCGACTGCAGCCGCAGATCGCGCGCGGCGGCCAGCGCCTCCATGCCGCGAAAACGCTGCTCAAACTTCTGATTGGCTGCACGCAGTGCGGTTTCCGGATCGATATCCAGATGCCGTGCCAGATTGACGCAACTGAACAGTACATCGCCGAACTCAGCCTGCATTGCCGCCTTGTCATTGCGGAGCATTTCCGCTTCAAGTTCGGCAATTTCCTCGCGCAGTTTTGCCAGCACCGGCATCGGCTCCTGCCAGTCGAATCCCAGTGAGGCAGCTCGCTTCTGCAGTTTGCGACCGCGCTCCATGGCCGGCAATGTGCCGGGCACATCATCGAGCACGCTCGGCACTGCGCCAGTGGGTGTGCGCGCTGCTTTCAGCTCACGCTCGCGATTCTTGATCTGCTCCCAGCGAATCGCCACGGTCTCGGCGTCAAGCGCCAGTGTCGCACTGCCAAAGCTCTGCACAGTGCCGTCGGGAAACACATGGGGATGCCGGTGCAACAGCTTCGCGGCGATTGCTTGCGCCACATCTCCGAAATCGAAATGGCCTTCTTCGTTTGCGATCTGCGCATAGAACACCACTTGAAACAGCAAATCACCGAGCTCATCGCGCAACTGCACGAAGTCACCCCGCTCTATGGCATCGATGACTTCATAGACTTCCTCCAGCGTGTACGCGGTGAGGGACTGAAGAGTCTGTTTTCGGTCCCAGTCACATCCATGGGTGGGGTCCCGAAGATTCTGCATGATGGCCAGCAACTGGCTCAGTGCGGTAGTAGTGGTCATGGGCGATGAGTTCCCCTGCTTTGTTAGGCTTACGCGAGAATTGACGGGGTCTGCGCATCAGGTGCCGTTCCGGCGACCACTCGACGTGCTTCGATGACATTGTTCAGGCGACTGATCTTTTCAAGCACACGCGAGAGCACAGGATAGGAATCCACTTCCACCTGCAGGTTCATGCGGGCCGTGCCAGAACTTCGATCCGTGCGCGTATTCACCTCCATCACTTCAATCTGCGCGTCCGCAAGAATTGTGGTGATGTCGCGCAGCAGACCGGCACGGTCATAGGCCAGAATGAAAAGCTCCACCAGCATGCTGATACGCCGGCCGTCGCCCCATTGCACTTCAATGAAATTCTCGTCGCTTTCCAGCTGATAGTGCAGTGCGACAGGACAGTCTGGCCTGTGGACTACCACATGATTGTCTTCACTCAGGCAGCCCACAATGGGATCTCCCTCCAATGGGGAACAGCAGGTGGCGAGCTGCGTGGAGAAGCGTCCCGCGCCATAGACGTGCGTCTGCTGCACCGGCGACTCCGCCGCTGGCCGCGATTCATCAAGAACGCACAGCAATTGCGCCAGGTCCTGCGCCGCAGCGATTACCTCGTCCACAGCAATGGCACTGACGCCCACCGCCGCGAACAGCGCCTCTTCATTCTTGCAACCCAGTTTGCGGGCCAGTTCGCGGTAATTGGGGTGGGCCACGGCGAGGCGGTCGAACTCCTCTGCCAGCAATGCGCGGCCATGGCTGACGTTCTGCTCGCGGCCCTGCGTCTTGAACCATTGAATCAGTTTTGCTTGCGCGCGGGGAGTATTCGCGTAGCCCAGCCCGGGCTTGAGCCAGTCACGGCTCGGGGTGCTCTGTTCGTCGGCAAGGACTTCCACCCGGTCGCCCGTTTGCAGCCGGTAGTTCAAGGGCACCGTCTTGCCATTGACGCGGGCACCACAGCATTTGTTGCCAATTTCGGTGTGCACGTAATAGGCGAAATCGAGCGGCGTGGCACCCTTCATCATGTCGACGACATGGCCTTCGGGCGTGAACACATAGATGCGATCCGGTGTCGAAGAATCACTGCGCAACTGCTCCGCAAGTCCACCCACCATGCCCATCTCGTCATGCCAGGCCAGCAACTGCCGCAGCCAGGCAATCTTGTCGTCAAAGCTGTCCTTGTAGTGCGGATCAGTGATCCCTTCCTTGTAGCGCCAGTGCGCGCACACACCAAGTTCTGCATCTTCATCCATTGCGAAGGTGCGGATCTGTATCTCGAATACCTTCTTGTCAGGGCCGATGACGGCGGTGTGCAGCGACTGGTAGCCATTCTCCTTGGGAGTCGCGATGTAGTCGTCGAATTCGTTGGGAATCACGCGCCAGAGGTTGTGCACGATGCCGAGCGTGGCGTAACAGTCACGCACCTCAGGCACCAGAATACGCACTGCGCGGATATCGAATATCTGCGAAAAATCGAGTTTCTTTGCCTGCATCTTGCGCCAGATGCTGTAGATGTTCTTGGCCCGCCCGGTCACTTCCGCATCGATATTGGCACGATCCAGTTGCCGGCGCAGCTCCTCGGTAACTTCCACTACGAAGCGTTCGCGATCCACACGACGCTCGTCCAGAAGGCTGGCTATGCGCTTGTAGTTGTCTTCCTGCAGGTAACGGAATGACAGGTCTTCCAGCTCCCACTTCAACTGCCCGATACCAAGGCGATGGGCAAGGGGCACATAGATCTCGAACACTTCGCGCGCTACGCGCTGGCGCCGCTCTTCCGGCGCATTCTTGACTGCACGAAGAGCACAGGTGCGTTCGGCAAGCTTGATCAGCGCGACACGCACATCATCGATCAGCGCGAGCAGCATCTTGCGCACGTTCTCCACCTGATCATCTGTCTGGCCGAGAACGCGGGTACGGGAGGTGTCAGTCTCATTGAGGGCAGCCATGCGCAGCACGCCCTCGACAAGCTTCGCCACTTCATCGCCGAACTCTTCCCGCAGGGCGTCAAGAGTGACACGCGACTCCCACACACTGCGATACAGAATCGAGGCAATGAGTGCTTCACTGTCGAGTCGCAATTCCACGAGAATCTCGGCCATCTCGAGACCCGTCAGATAGCTGTTGCGCCCAGCCCACACCGTATTGCTTGCCCGCGCGCGCTGCTCCACTTCCCAGCTGAGCTCGCAGGCACGCCTGATACGTTCATGGTGATCGAGAGTGCCACGCGACTGCAGCGTGGCGATCCACTCTTCAAAGCAGATACTGCCATCGGGATTGAACTTGTGACTTTCACGTACCTGAACCATGGGGCGACACCAATTCTCAACAGGACATTCAGGACTTGGCGAGCACAAACTCGGCAATGGACTCGACATGCGAGGTATGTGGAAACATGTCCATGACGCCAGCTCGCGTCAGCACATAACCATGCTTGACCAGCTCTCCAGCATCGCGCGCCAGTGTCGCAGGATTGCAGGAGATATAAAGGATCTTGCGAGCCCCCATGGCGGCCACCACGGGAATGATTTCAAGGGCTCCTGAGCGGGGCGGGTCCAGCAGTATCTTGTCGTATTTGCGCGCGGCCCAGCTACTGGCTCCGAAGTCCACACACAGATTTGCGGCATGGAATTCGACATTGTCGAGACCGTTCTGACGCGCGTTTTCAAAACCACGCCGCACCATCTCCTCGCTGCCTTCTACGCCGACCACATACTGACTGCGTGTTGCCAGCGGCAATGTGAAATTGCCGAGCCCGCAAAAGAGATCGAGAATCTGTTCATCCTTCTGTGGATCGAGCATGGTGAGTGCGCGGCTGATCATGCTGCGATTGAGCTCGCCATTGACCTGTGTAAAGTCGGTGGGATGAAACGCCATGCGCAGACCGAATTCCGGCAGGTGGTAATAGAGCCGGTCACCGCTATCAAGCGGCCATACCTTGTGCACGGAATCCGGTCCCTTGGGCTGCAGATACATCTGCACAGCGTGGTCCCGCGCGAATTGCAGGAACGCCTCCTGATCGCCCTGGGACAAAGGCTCCAGATGTCGCACGATCAGCACGACATCCTCTGCAGGATGCACGCCCAGTGCAGTAGCAGTGGGGAGTTCTCCCACGGCCACTTCAATCTGTGGAATGGTGTACCGGCACTCTCGTTCTGCCAGAAATGCACGCAGCGGCGCAATCAATCCCGACACCTTGTCATTCAGCACGGCACAATCCGACATCTCGGCGATGAACGTGCTGTTCTTCTCGCGAAAGCCCACGAGCATGGACTCTTTCTTGGTGACATAGCGCACGGCAAGGCGCGCCTTGCGACGATAGGCAACACTCTGACTGCGAATGGCCGGCAGGTGCTCGTACTGCGTGAGCCCACCAATGTGCTGCATCTGTTCGTGCAGTACGCGTTCCTTCAGCTGCACCTGCGCGTCCGGATGCAGATGCTGCATCGCGCAACCGCCGCACACGCTGGCATGGGCGCAGGGTGGTACGACACGTTCGGAAGCGGAGACGAGAATTTCCTGCGCGCGCAGCTCGTCATATTGTTTGTGCCTGGCGACATAGACTGCACTGACGGATTCTCCAGTCAGTGCGCCATCCACGAAAGCAATCTTGCCTTCGATACTGGCAATGCCGCGCCCGTCGTGACTGAGGCGTTGAATCTGCAGCTGCATGGCCTCAGTGGGCAGTTTGTTGCGGCGTCGGGCGTTCTTCATACGTAGTTCCTGGTGCTCTTGTGCACGCGCATTGGAGGCACACAGGGTCAGCAGCGCAGACCCGGCGCGCGAATTCGAAGGGGAAATTCAGGCGAAAACACCCGTTGAAAGATATCTGTCACCTCGGTCACAGACGATTGCCACGATGACGGCATTGCGCAGCGATTTGCTCAGTTCCAGTGCTGCAAATACCGAGCCTCCTGAGGAAACGCCACAGAAGATGCCTTCCTCTCTGGCCAGCGCGCGCATGGTGTTTTCCGCGTCCACCTGATCGATGTCCATGACTTTGTCTACACGGGAAGCATCGAAAATGGAGGGCAGATACTCCGCCGGCCAGCGTCTGATTCCCGGAATGCGCGAGCCTTCCCGCGGCTGCAGTCCGACGATCGTGATCGTGGGATTCTTTTCCTTGAGAAAACGCGACACGCCCATGATGGTGCCCGTGGTGCCCATCGAGCTGACGAAATGGGTGACAGTGCCTTGCGTGTCGCGCCAGATCTCGGGGCCGGTATGCAGATAATGCGCGTTGGGATTGTCCTGATTGGCAAACTGATCCAGCACCTTGCCCTGCCCCTCTCTGGCCATGCGTTGTGCCAGGTCGCGAGCGCCCTCCATGCCCTGCGCCTCGGTCACGAGAATCAGCTGAGCGCCATAGGCCGACATCGAGGCCCGGCGCTCTGCAGACATGTTCTCCGGCATGATGAGGATGAGACGATAGCCTTTGACCGCGCACACCATGGCAAGTGCAATGCCTGTATTGCCGCTGGTGGCTTCAATCAGGGTGTCCCCCGGGTGTATGTCGCCGCGCAATTCGGCCTGCAGAATCATGTTGTAGGCGGGACGATCCTTCACGGACCCAGCGGGATTGTTGCCTTCCAGTTTGACCAGAAGTGTATTGCTGGTGACACCAGGCAGACGGGCCAGCTTGACCAGCGGAGTGTTGCCTATCTGGGATTCGATCAGCGGGTAGGTAATGGACATCAACGCGTCTCACTCAAAATTTGGCGCGATTTTACCCTGTATTGCCATGGCCTGAAAGCAAACCGCAGGCCTGCGGAATCATTCACGGGGACGCAGCGACTGAAACAGTTCACGACTCGCAAGCGGCTTGTCTCCCAGCAGGCGCTGCAATGCAATTCGCGTCAGCCGCAGCGCGGCACGGCCATGGGATTTGTCGGACAACTCACCGCTGCGCAGCGCACAGATTTCGGCGCCGCTGAACAGAGCATGGGTCAGCGCGTGCGCCTCTGAATGAACAGCAATCCGTTCGAACCCTTCCTCTGCCAGAAACAGGTAGCGACCTTCCTCCGTGATTGGCTCTCCTGAACGGCAATCTTCGTGCAGATTCAGGCCATAGCCCAGGGCATCCAGAAGATCGAGTTCGAAACGTCGCAGCACAGACATCACATCACGATCAGTACTCAGGCCGATGATCGCCTGCTGGTAGGAGCGGTACAAATTGACTTGCGGTTCGTGACTCATCAGCAGCCTCACCAGCAACTCGTTCAGATAGAGTCCGCTGAACAAACGAGTCCCCTGCAGACTCAGCGCGCCATGGCTGACTTCGATGGCAGTGAGATTCTTGAGGTCATGACGCCCCATGAGAGTGATCAACAGTGGTTGAAAGGGTTGCAGAAGGGCTTTGTTGCGGGCTGTTGGCCGCCTTGCACCCTTGGCGACTGCACGCACTCGGCCATAGTCAAGGCTGAAGAAGTCCACCAGCAGACTGGTGTTCTGGAAGGGCTGGGCATGCAGCACCCAGGCAGGCTGCAATTCGATCCTGGCGACCATTGCCCTGCCCTCCCTGATCAGTCGATGTGGTAACCGAGACTCTGCAGGGCGCGCTCGTCATCCGCCCAGCCGCTCTTGACCTTGACCCAGAGGTTCAGCATCACCTTGGCGTCGAATGCCTTCTCCATGTCGACACGCGCGGCGCTGCCAATCGTCTTCATGCGCGCACCCCGCGTGCCGATGATGATCTGTTTCTGACTTTCCTTGTCCACCAGAACGAGCCCGTGAATGTGCACGACCCCATCCTGTATGGTGTATTTCTCGATCTCGACTGTGACTTCGTAAGGCAGCTCATCGCCCAGCTGACGCGTGATTTTTTCGCGAATGATCTCTGCCGCCAGAAAACGCGAGCTGCGATCTGTCACCTGATCGACGGGATACAGGAAGGGGCCAGGGGGCAGATACTTCTCTACACACTTCTCGACAGTGTCCAGATTGTGATTGGAAAGCACGGACAAGGGGATGATCTCTGCAAATTCACGCTTGCTTGCCATGCGTTCAATATGCGGCAGAAGGCGCCCTGGCGAGTCCAGAAGATCGCATTTGTTGATAAGGAGAAGAACAGGCACCTTCACCTTCTGCAGCGCCGCCAGAACCATTTCGTCTTCTTCATTGAAGACCATCCGTTCGACGACAAAAAGCACGACATCGACACCGTCCAGCGCACTGGTCGCGGTGTTGTTCATGACGCGATTGATCGCTTTCTTCTGGCTCTTGTGAATGCCCGGGGTGTCCACATAGACAAACTGCAACGAGCCCACTGTCTTGATGCCGAGAATGCGGTGCCGCGTCGTCTGCGGCTTGCGCGAGGTAATGCTGATCTTCTGTTCCAGGAGATGATTGAGCAGCGTGGACTTGCCGACATTGGGTCGGCCCACGATGGCGATGAAGCCACAATGCTCCTGGTTCCGGGTATCGTCTTGCGTTGTCATAGGGGAATCTTCGTCAGTGGAGCGGTTCATTACTCAATGGCCTGCAGTGCCTGTCCGGCAGCGTCCTGCTCCGCGAGCCTGCGGTTGCGACCCCTGCCGATCGTCGCTTGCCGCAACAGGGAGACGTGACAGGAGACGACGAAAGTCTGATCGTGGTCCGTGCCTTCCACGCTGACCACCTCATACCGCGGCACGGGAAGTGCGCGGGCTTGCAGCGTTTCCTGCAACTGGGTCTTGGCGTCCTTGTGCAGTTCGGAGCTGATCTGCGTCAGAAACAGCCCTTCAAACAGCCGGATCACGCAGGCGCGGCACGCGTCCAGGCCTCCGTCACAGTAGATCGCCCCCAGCACTGCTTCCAGCGCATCAGCGAGTATCGACGCCCGCTGACGCCCTCCGGACTTGAGTTCGCCCGGGCCGAGAATCAACAGTTCACCTATGCCCAGTCGGGTGGCAATGTCAGCAAGACTCTGCTGGTTGACCAGCCCCGCACGCATGCGACTGAGCTCCCCTTCTGGAGCCAGTGGAAAACGCAAAGACAACTCTTCTGCAATCAGAAACCCGAGGACGGCGTCGCCCAGAAACTCCAGACGCTCGTTGTTGAGACGATTGGCGCTGCGGTGAGTCAATGCCTGTTCGGCAATTGCGGCGTCCTTGAAGTGATAGGCGACGCCTTTCTCGAGGTGTCGAAGCGGCGCCTTCATTTATTCGATTCGGTCATCAAAGCTGATGATGACATCAATATTGGCCACCAGTGGAACACGGCGCTCGTACTCAATGACCAGCACCGGCTCGGCATTCTCGCGCTCCAAGGTGATGCTGTTGAGATTGAAGTCGCGTACGTTGTTGACGCGAAGACCATTGGCGATCTCTTCGCGTATCTCGCCTTGGGTGAGACTGGCGGCACGGCCATCGGCGATCAGCTCTTCGGCGACGCCTTTCACAAAATTGTGATCAAGATATACCGGCAGAATTTTCAATCCGAACGTGAGTCCGCTGACCAGTACAACCAGCATCATCAACAAACCGAATTTCGAAAATCCACGCTGCAGATCCGGCATGGGCAGGTTCAGATTCTTCATGGCACTCTCCTGAAAAAGCGGCTATCCCGGCGTGACCGGGACCCGTGTGTTTGACCCGCGTCATTATAGAGTCGAAGCACTGCCGAACCGCGACACAGTGCGCGTTTCAGAGAATCAATCCATTGCGGCTGAAGCTGGGCAGGCTCCAGCCAGCTTCCTTGTGCATCCACACAGCAAAGGCCTTGCCCACGATGTTCTGCTCTGGCACTGCACCCCAGACACGGCTGTCTGCGCTGTTGTCGCGATTGTCACCCATCATGAAATAGTGCCCTTCGGGCACCACCCAGACTGTGCGCCCTCCATCACGAGAAGGAGCATTCATGATCTGCGTTTCATGCTCCACTTCGCCCAGCCTTTCGTTCAGCAGAATACCGCTTTGCATCATGCCGTTGGGCATCTCAATTTCAACCTGGTCGATAGGCTCGGACAGCACGCGCTCGTCGTTGATGTACAGCACCTTGTCTTCGTAGCGAATCGTATCGCCCGGCAGACCCACAACACGCTTGATGAAATAGCGACTGTCGTGCGGTGGAATGAATACCATCACTTCACCGCGCTGGGGCTCGTTCATCTCGACGATCTTGGTGCCGACCACTGGAAGGCGCAATCCATACGTGAATTTGTTCACGAGTATGAAATCGCCCACTTCGAGCGTGGGGATCATGGAACCGGAGGGAATCTGAAAAGGTTCCACCAGAAAGGAACGCAGCACCAGCACAATAAGAAGAACAGGAAAAAACGACTTCGCATACTCAACGACTACTGGCTCCTGTTCCGCAACTGCGATTGCATTTGCCAGAGCCTCATTGGGAGGCTGCTGCACTGCCTTGAGCTTTTCTACCGCCTGGCGGCGGGGTTCGGCATTGACCATGCGGTCAAACAAGGCAACTGCGCCAGTCAGAACGACCAGCACCAGCAACACCAGCGAAAAATCGATATCCATCAGCTATCCACCTTGAGCACTGCCAGGAATGCTTCCTGGGGTACTTCGATATTGCCCACCTGCTTCATGCGCTTCTTGCC
>CAYWMC010000006.1:0-14969 GCA_964459345.1 uncultured Klebsiella sp.
GCTTCGCCCATCTGCTCGACCAGCGCCTGCACGAGCTTGTAGAAGAACATTTCCTTCACGCCCACCTGATAGCCATGGCGGACTGCACGGCGAATGATGCGACGCAGCACATAACCGCGCCCTTCGTTGGACGGCAACACACCATCAACCACGAGGAACGAGCAGGAACGAATGTGGTCCGCGATCACGCGCAGCGAGGTATTGTTGCTGTCCGGAGTGCCAGTAATGTGCGCCGCAGCTTTCAGCAAGCCCTGAAAGAGGTCGATTTCATAGTTGCTGTGGACATGCTGCAGAACAGCCGCCAGTCGCTCTAGGCCCATGCCTGTATCCACAGAGGGCTTGGGCAGACGCACCAGCGTCCCGTCAGGTTGACGGTCAAACTGCATGAACACCAGGTTCCAGATCTCGATATAGCGATCGCCATCATCATCAGGGCTGCCGGGCGGACCCCCTGCTACATCAGGACCATGATCGAAGAATATTTCCGTGCAGGGACCACAGGGCCCGGTGTCTCCCATGGCCCAGAAGTTGTCCTTCTCGCCCAGTCGCGAGAGACGGTCCGCCGGCACGCCGATTTCCTGGAGCCAGATGGCTGCCGCTTCGTCATCTTCATGGAACACGGTTACCCACAATTTGTCGGCAGGCAGGCCCAACTCCTTCGTGAGGAATTCCCATGCAAAGCGAATGGCGTCGCGCTTGAAATAATCACCGAAGCTGAAATTGCCCAGCATCTCGAAGAAGGTGTGGTGGCGGGCGGTGTAGCCGACGTTCTCGAGATCGTTGTGCTTGCCGCCTGCGCGGACGCAGCGCTGCGACGTTGTCGCGCGATTGTAGGAGCGCACTTCATTGCCGAGAAACAGATCCTTGAATTGCACCATGCCGGCATTGGTGAACAACAGGGTGGGATCATTGGAGGGCACCAGCGAACTGCTGGCCACGATCTGATGTCCCTGGGAATTGAAGTAGTTCAGAAACTTCTGGCGAATATCGGCAATTTTCATCGGCTGTTCCAATCAGTGGTTTCTCTCGAAAAGGCGCGGAATTATACCCTCAGCGGCGCTGGTTTGCAGGTCAATCTTCTGTGATGTTGACCTGCCCGTCACTCGACAGAAGAATCGCGATCGGCCGCGTCTTCGGAAAGTGCGCGAGCACGATGGTCGTAATGATCAGCAAGGGCACACAGAGGAACATGCCGGGTATCCCCCAGATCGCTCCCCACAGAGCCAGATTGAACAGAATCACGACCGGACTGAGATTCAAGGATTTGCCCGTAATGCGCGGCTCGATGATGTTGCCGATCAGAATCTGCAGTGAGGTAATTCCAAAAAGCACCGCGAAGAACAGACCGAAACCTTCATTGCTCTGCGCAAGCGCCATCAGCGACGGAAATATCGTGGCAACGATGGAGCCGATTGTGGGGATGAAATTCAACAGGAATATCAGCAGACCCCAGATCACTGCGAAGTTGATGTCCAGGGCATTGAGCAGCAGATAACTCAGTATTCCCGTGGTAGCACTGGCCAGAAACTTGATGCTGATGTACTTCTGAATGTCTGCCTTGATCTGTGTAACGATGCGCAGCACGCGCTTTTCCTGTTGAGGATCGCCCATCAGCGCCGAGAGTTTGCGATTGAAATTGCCCTGTTCGAACAACAGGAACAGCACGTAGATGACGATCAGAAGACTGTCACGCGCGATGCTGGTAAACGAAACCGCCACCGAGGTCACAATTGCCGAGAGATCAAGCCGCGCAGCGACATTGTCAAAGAAACCGTCGATCGGCAGATACTGGGCAAATGGCAGATAGGCCCACAACGCGCGAAGATTTTCTTCGTAGGCCGTTGTGGCGCTGCTCATGTCATTGAGACTGCCGCTGATGAACTGCACCAGCATGGAAATACAGAAGAGAAACGTCAGAATCGACGCAAGGAAGCACAGAATTCTCGGAAGCGCAAAACGTCCGATTCTCAGCCTGGCGAAGCCACTGGCCAGCAGATTGATCAGGTACCAGATGGCAATGGCGATCACGAGGGGCAGCAGCAGATTCTGGGCCACGATCAGCAAGGTGAAGATCAGTGCAGTAATCAGCATGGCCATGCCGAATTTGATCAACTTCATGAGCTGTGCATCCCGCATCCGCGTTCAGGCATTGTCCTGTGGCTGAGTGAATGCCATCACGTCAGCGCCTGCGCCCGGCGCCAGTGACAGCCGGGGCAGAATAGCACAATTTCTGCAGCTCAATTCTGGCCGAATGCTTCGATCATGATCGCCGGTGTCAGTATCTGCGGCAGTATTACTGGTTGCTGCCCGGCCCCGGGATAAAACACGTAAAGAGGCACGCTGGGACGATTGAACTCGTCCAGCACGCGGCTGATCTCCGGGTCCTGATTGGTCCAGTCGCCCTTGAGATAGGTAATGTTGCGGTCCTGCATGGCCTGCATTACGCGCTCGGAACTCAAGGTGGTCTGTTCGTTGGCAAGACAGGTTATGCACCATGCCGCCGTCATGTTGATGAATACAGGCTGGCCGGCGGCCTGCAATTCACCCAGTCGGGCAGCAGAGAACGGTTCATAGCGCTCTTCGCCAGATCCGTCTTCACCCTCTGCAGTGGCAACGGCAGCCAGCTGACGGGTTTCCAGAAGGGGCGACTGCAGGGTATAGGCCACTGTCAGGACCAGCAATGCGGCGACCAGCGCATTGGCTCTCCGCCAGAATGGCCCGACCACTGTGCGCTTCTGCAACAGCCACAAACCGAATGCAAGCAGCAGGCACGAACCTATCACTGCGGCCATCCCGTTCACGCCCGTCTGATTACCCAGAACCCACAACAGCCACAGGACCGTTGCATACATCGGGAACGCCATGAATTCCTTGAACGTATTCATCCAGGCGCCCGGGCGCGGCATGAACCTGAGAAGAGCTGGACTGAATGACAGCAGAAGGAAAGGCAATGCCATGCCCAAACCGAGACAGAAGAACACCACCATGGCCACCAGCCATGATTGGGACAACGCGAAACCCAGCGCTGCCCCCATGAATGGCGCTGTGCATGGACTGGCAACGACGGTAGCCAGGACGCCGGTGAAGAAGGACCCCTTGTAGCCGGAGGCACTGGCGAGGGAGCCGCCGGCCCCCATGAAGCCGCCACCGAATTCATAGACGCCCGACAGGCTCAGGCCCATGACAAAGAACAGATAAATCAGCAGAGCGACGAACCAGGGAGATTGCAGCTGGAAGGCCCATCCCACCGCTTCGCCCCCGGCACGCAGGGCCAGCAGAATCGAGGCCAGCACCATGAACGTGACAATGATGCCGGCGGTGTATGCCAGACCGTGCAAACGCTGCTGACTGTGTGCGGCACCGCTGTTGGAAGCGAAACTCAGGACTTTCAGGGATAGCACCGGGAATACGCAGGGCATCAGGTTGAGAATCAACCCGCCCGCCAGTGCAAAGACAATCACCATCAGCAAGCCGGGACCACTGCTGTCGGCACTGCCGGACGTGTTGTTGGCGCTGGCTGCCAGTGCCGTAATGGAAGACAGATTCTCGGCATTGGCCGGCACAGCACTGACCAGGTAGCCCTGGTTGCGGCCATCTGGCCCTGCGACAGACAACAGTCCAGGTACACGCCCCTCTTCCACCAGGAAGCGACGTGCCTTCGCATGCGTGACCTGCACCAGCGACTCGCTCAGCGTGACATCACGAAGGGGAGCGGGTTTCAGGATGCGCTTGCTCTCGGGGAAGAACCACACATCGGTCGCGCCATCGAACACCTCGCCAGCTTCCTGGAAGGAAAAACTGATGCGCTCACCAGCTTCGGCATACAAGGCCTGCACGGCATGCTGGTCCATGGGCAGCGGAAGATTGGCGCGCGTCGTGGCAAAGGCCTGTTCCCAGCGCGGATCAGCGTCCAGTACGGCGCCCTGCACAGGCAATGCAAGACTGAGCGTCGCTTCACCAAGAATGCATATCTCGTCGCACACCTGCCATTCCGCGAACACGGAAATATCGAAGGTGGTAGCCGTCAGCGAGGCGGGAACTTCAACAGGTACAGGAAGAAAAACTTCGTCTTCGTAAGAAAACGTCACCAGCTCGGAGCCGGGAAAAGGGAGCCAGGTTGGCGTCGGAAACAGGATTTCCCCCGCCACGGCACCCTCGGGCATTTGCCAGTTGGTCAGGCGGGTTGCTTCGCCACTGTCGCCCTGCCAGCGGGAATAGGTATGCCAGTGTTCGGTGGGTGTCAGGCGCAGGGCGAGCCACAGCGTTTCGCCGGGCACGACATTGAGGCTTTCGGAGATCAGCTCGACTTCAATTTCTTCACCCTGAAATGGCTCTGCCTGCGACAACGTCGGCATCAGCAGGAAGACAGCTGCCGCCAGTACTAAATTGAATTGCTTGCGCATTGCGACTCTCCCAATCCACGGATCTGCTCTGTGGCAGAATTCTAATGCTGCCCCGGCAGCAATATTCGTCTTTCTTGTGACTAAAGGTAACACTGCTGCCGTGTCTGCTCAAACTACCCGCAGGGTACACAGGACATACTTCAGCGGCTTGCCTGTTCCGATACTGGAGCAAGGTGCTCCAGTATCAGTTGCAGACTGCGCTGTCCGCGGTATTCGTTCACATCCAGCCGATAGACCGCGCGGATGCGGGTGGCGTTACAGCGCGTCCAGAAAGCGGGATCGACATTGAACGCGATGGCATCCAGTGCCTGCTGTCTGAGCCCCGGCAGACACACGACCAGTTTCAGATGTTTCTCGCCAAGCATGCGCTGCTGCAGGACCTCGAATTCGCCGTCGAAACAGGGTTCCGGAAAGCCCTGTCCCCAGGGGCCGTGGGCGCGCAACAGCTGGGCGGTGCCAAGTGACAGCTCGTCGGCCCGCACCTCCCCGTCAGTCAGTATGCGGGCCTGCAGGTCATCCTCTGACAGCAAGGCAGTGACTTCAGCGTCGAACGCAGCGCTGAACCGAGGATAGTCGCAGGTTCGCAGACTCAAGCCAGCAGCCATGGCATGCCCGCCGAAACGGCTGACAAGTCCCGGATTGCGGGTCGCGACGGTGTCGAGTACATCGCGGATATGCAGCCCCGCAATGGAGCGGGCAGAGCCTTTCAGCTGCGGCTCGCCCTGCTCGTCAATGCCAGCGTCGGCAAAGGCGATAACTGGGCGATGCAGTCGCTCCTTGATGCGGGCAGCGAGTATGCCAATGACGCCCTGATGCCAGGCCGGATCGTAGAGACAGACGCCTGCCGGGGCAGTGGCGCCAGCGATGTCGAGAGCGTCCAGATGATGGATGGCCTGGTCGCGCATGTCTTCTTCAATGACTTTGCGCTGCTGATTCATCGTATCCAGCTTTTGCGCCATGGCCATCGCGGAGACAGAATCATCGGCAAGCAGGCATTCGATGCCAAGAGCCATGTCATCGAGCCTCCCCGCGGCATTGAGCCTTGGTCCGGCCGCAAAACCCAGATCACTGGCCTGCAGGGCGGGCAAAGCGCGCTTGCCGAGTTCCAGAAGTGCCAGTATTCCCGCACAGGCCCGCCCTGCGCGAATACGTTTCAGGCCCTCATTCACGAGAATGCGATTGTTGCGATCCAGCGCCACCACATCCGCTACCGTGCCCAGCGCCACCAGATCCAGCAATCCCGCCAGATTGGGCTCAACCATCCCCTTGCTGGCAAACCAGCCGGCGTCACGCAGAGCGCTACGCAAGGCTGCCATCACATAGAACACCACGCCGACACCCGCCAGCGCCTTGCTGGGAAAACTGCAGCCCGGCTGGTTGGGGTTGACGATGGCGTCGGCCCTGGGCAATTCGCGTCCCGGCAGATGGTGATCAGTGATGATGACTTGCATTCCCAGCGCATGGGCCGCCTGAACTCCTTCAATGCTGGAAATGCCATTGTCTACGGTGATGAGAATGTCGGGCGACTTGCCGCGCGCGAGTTGCACGATCTCTGGAGTCAGTCCGTAACCGTACTCGAAGCGATTCGGCACAATGTAGTCAACATTCTGAAACCCCATGGCTCGCAGTGCCCGGATCGCCAGTACACAGCTGGTGGCACCATCGGCGTCGAAATCGGAAACGATCAGAATGCGCCGCTGCGCGGGTAGCTGCTCCATGAGCAATGCCACCGCGGCATCAATGCCGTGCAGCAGATGGGGGGGATGCAGAAACTGGAATTCAAGAACGCGCTCAGCGTCTGATTGCACCTGGCGCGCGGCGAGAATCCGTTGCAGAAGAGGAGGCACGTTCAGCGCTGTCTGCGCCTCGGGGCTCGCCTCTCTGCGTCGGATCAGCGGGATCACAGATGCGTTTGCACGTAGCCGGTCACCGCGGCCAGTGAATTGTCGAGCACGGCGTAGCGCTCCTCGCGTGCGAACAAATCGTGCATGTGGGGCGGAAGCTGCGGGGACTCCAGTCCGGCGCGCTCGACGGCATCGCTGAATTTGACCGGATGGGCCGTCGCCAGGGTGATCATTGGCACGGCAGGATCTGAGTTGCAGTCACGTGCCGCCTTGATGCCGATGGCCGTGTGAGGATCGACAAGGAACTGCGATTCCTCGTAGACCTTGCGGATCACATCGCAGGTTTCCTCGTCGCTGACTCTGGCGCTCGAGAACGTGGCTCGGGCCTGTTCCCACAGTGCCGGGTCGACACCATGGCTGCCTGTTCCAGAACTGGTCATGAACTGCGCCAGGGCATGACCATCGCGACCAAACAGATCAAACAGGTAGCGCTCGAAATTGCTGGACACCATGATGTCCATGCTCGGCGAAAGCGTGTGCTCGAGACTGGACTGCGAGTAATCGTTGTGGCTCATGAAGCGGTGCAGAATGTCGTTGCTGTTGGTGGCAATGATCAGTTGCTGCACGGGCAGGCCCATTTTTCTGGCCAGATAGCCGGCATAGATGTCGCCGAAGTTGCCGGTGGGCACCGAGAACGACACGGGCCTGTGGGGCCCGCCAAGCTGCAATGCCGCGTAAAAGTAATAGACGATCTGCGCCATGATGCGCGCCCAGTTGATGGAATTTACTGCCACCAGCTGCCGGCCCTCCGGCAGGAACGACTGGTCACCGAAGGCAGATTTCACAATGCGCTGACAGTCATCGAAATTCCCGCGCACGGCAATATTGTGCACATTCTTGCCAGGTACAGTGGTCATCTGGCGGCGCTGCACCTCCGATACGCGCTGGTACGGGTGCAGAATGAAAATATCCACGTTCTCGCAATGACGACAGCCTTCCAGCGCCGCCGATCCAGTGTCGCCCGAGGTGGCGCCAAGAATCACCACTTTCTGATTGTTGCGTGTCAGCACGTGATCCAGAAGATTGCCCAGCAACTGCAGGGCGAAGTCCTTGAATGCCAGAGTCGGACCGCAATACAACTCCAGCACCCATTCGTTGTGCCCCAGCATGCGCAGCGGCGCGACAGCCTTGTGGGCAAAAGTCTGATAGCTCTTGTCGATCAGCGCACGCAGCGTTGCGGGTGCAATCGCACCATCCACAAAGGGAGTAATGATCTTGTGGGCGAGTGAGGGATAGTCGAGCCCGGCCCATGTCGCAATTTCTTCGCGACTGAACTGTGGCAGGTGCTCGGGAACGTAAAGGCCGCCATCCGGCGCCAGGCCGGTGAGCAGCACCTGTTCGAAGGTCTGTGCGGGCGACTGCCCGCGCGTGCTGATGTATTTCATGGTGCCTGCCTGAGTAAGTTGACTGGTGCTAATTGCTTTCGCCGTCGAAGAGCTCCACGCGGATGCGCGTGATCCTGTCCACCACTTGCGGCAGCGCTTCGATGGCGGCGATGGCCTTGTTCATGTTGCGCTCGCGGACCTTGCCGGTCAGCAGAACAACCGGCACGATCACGTCGCCTGATTGTGCGGCATCTGGCTCCTTCTGAATCAGTGCCTCGATATTGATGTTGTGCTGCATCAGCACCTGGGAAATATGGGCCATGACGCCAATCTTGTCCTGCACCGAAATACGCAGGTAATACTCACACTCGATGTCCTCGATGCTCAGCATCGGCACATCATCCCGCAGACTGGCAAACGAAAGCGCAGGCACGCTGGCCGGGCGCACGCCCGCGTCATCGCCATAGCTGCGAACGATATCGATCAGGTCGGCAACAACGGACGACGCTGTCGCCTTCGCACCGGCACCGGGTCCGTAATAAAGCGTGGAGCCGGCAGAGTCACCCTTCACGACAACGGCATTCATGACGCCGTTCACGTTGGCAATGAGACGCTGTGCCGAGATCAGCGTGGGGTGCACTCGCATCTCGATGCCATCAGCGGTCATGCGCGCGATGCCTAGATGCTTGATGCGATAGCCGAGTTCGTCGGCATAGCTGACATCGGCAATGGTGACCTTGCTGATGCCTTCGGTGTACACCTTGTCGAAATTCAGATTGATGCCAAAGGCATTGGACGCCAGGATTGTGAGCTTGTGTGCCGCATCGATGCCTTCCACGTCGAACGTAGGGTCGGCTTCCGCATACCCCAGGGCCTGAGCTTCCTTGAGTACGTCTTCGAAACTGCGCCCCTTCTGGGCCATTTCCGTCATGATGAAATTGCCAGTGCCGTTGATGATTCCGGCGAGCCATTGAATGGAGTTTGCTGCCAGGCCCTCACGTAGAGCCTTGATGATCGGTATGCCGCCTGCCACCGCACTCTCGTAGGCGACAGTCACTCCCTTGCGTCGCGCAGCAGCAAAAATGGCATTGCCATGCACGGCAATGAGAGCCTTGTTGGCAGTCACAACATGTTTGCCATTTTCGATGGCGCGCATGATCAGCGACAGGGCAGGCTCGGTGCCTCCAAGCACCTCAACGAGAATATCCACGGCGGGATCATCGGCTACGGCAAACACATCCTCGCTGTACTGTACACCGGTATAGTCATAGGCAGGATTGCGTCGACGTGACGCCACATGAGTAACTCGCAGCGTTCTGCCCAATCGTCGGCTCAGTTCGGATTGCTTGGACTGCAGCAGGGTCAAGGTGCCCCCGCCGACTGTGCCCAATCCGCAAATACCGACATTGAAATGCTGTTTGCCTGCTGCCTGTGCTTCCTGTTTCAAGACCGAACCTCGTTGCCTGGGGTGAAAATGGCGCTCATTGTACTAAAAAAGACCTGCATGACAGCAGCCACGGCAGGACGCTTCCTGCGCCTGCATGGGACTGCCAGTCTTGGGGATTTCTATCCGCTGGTCTATTGACCGAAAACGGCTCCTGCCAGTTGCGCAGGCTCGAGATAACCGGGGATGACTGTTCCATCCTGCAGAACCAGGGCGGGCGTGCCGGAAATGCCGATGCGGTTGCCCAGGTTGTAGTGGCGCAGAACGGGGTTGTCACACTCACGGGTGGGAATGTTCTGACCATTCTTGGCCTGCGTCAGAGAGCGTTTGCGGTCGTCTGAACACCACACCGAGATCATCTTCGGATAGGCCGTTGACGCTTCACCGCCGCGGGGATAAGCGACATAGCGCACTTGTATGCCCAATTCGAGAATGGCATCCAGATCCCCGTGGAGCTTGCGGCAGAACGCGCAATCAACATCGGTGAATACCGTAATGGAGGCTTTGGTTTCTTCGGGCGTGAAGATGACCATCTCGTCTTCGGGAACTGCGGCAACCCATTCGGCGATCTGCACCTGGCGGGCCTGTGCAGACAGATTCACGAGACCGGTAGCAGTGGCCTGGAACAGATCGCCCGTCACCAGATGCTCACCCTTGCGGTCAGAGAAAAGCTTCTCGCCAGAATCCAGCTCCACTTCGATCAGACCTTCGAACGAGGTCTCGGAAATGGCCACAATCTGCAATTGCGCGCCAGTTGCCGCAATCAGCGAGGCTGTCAGCTTTGCTTTCAGCTCGTCTGCCCAGGCCGGAGTCGCAGTGTCCTGAGCAGTTGCGAACGAGGAAAACCCGGCGGCAAGGACAGCGACGGCCAGCAGGGATCGAAGTGTTGTGATCATGAGGTCAAGCCCTCGTACGGAAAATTTGGATTGCCAAAGGTAACACAGTCGGCTTTTGCCGGGCCAATGAAAAAGGGAGACCCGCATGCGGCCTCCCTTTGTTCTTGCAGACGGCGCGTGTCGCGCGCGGCGACAACGACTCAGCTTGGCTTCTTGTCCAGCTTCTCGGTGATTCGAGCAGCCTTGCCGGACAGGTCACGCAGATAGTACAGCTTGGCCTGACGTACATCACCGCGACGCTTCAGGGTGATGCTGTCCAGCATCGGGCTGTAAGTCTGGAAGGTACGCTCGACGCCCACGCCGTGGGAGATCTTGCGCACAGTGAACGCAGAGTTCAGAGCACGATTGCGAATGCCGATGACAACGCCTTCGAATGCCTGCAGACGCTCGCGGTCGCCTTCCTTGATCTTTACTTGCACGACGACGGTATCACCTGGACTGAATTCCGGGATCTCCTTGCTCATCTGTGCCTGTTCAACCATCTGAATGATCTTGTTCTTGCTCATTGCCTTGCTCCCGGGTTCAAGGACTGCGCTTCAGCGCCGTGCCTCGTAATCATCAATAAATTGTTCCAGCAAACTTTTCTGCTCTTTGTCGAGCGTCATTCCTTCCAGCAGATCCGGGCGCTTCAACCATGTGGCGCCGAGACTCTGCTGCAATCGCCACCTGCGAATCTGTTCATGGTTGCCGCCAGTCAGCACCTCTGGCACCGACTGGCCGCGGTATTCCTGTGGCCGCGTGTACTGCGGACAGTCCAGCAAGCCATCGGCAAAGGAATCAGCACCCGCCGAACCTTCGTGCCCCAGCGCACCTGGCTGGTAGCGAATGACAGCATCCATCATGATCATGGCAGCGAGCTCGCCACCGCTGAGAACGTAGTCTCCGACGGACCACTCCTCATCAATCTCGTTCTTCAGCAGTCGCTCGTCGATACCCTGGTAACGACCACACACCAGAATCAGGCTAGGACGTCTCGCCAGCTCTTCCACGCCACGCTGATCCAGGCGTCGCCCCTGGGGCGACATGTAGATCACGACAGGCGGCTCGGTACTGTCCAGTGCCAGCCCTTGTCGTGCGGCGCCGATTGCTGCTGCCAGCGGCTCTGTCTTCATCAGCATGCCAGGACCGCCACCGAAGGGACGATCATCCACCGTGCGATGTCTGTCCGTGGTGAAATCCCGCGGATTCCAGCATTGCACAGACACCAGGCCTTCACGGCAGGCACGTCCGGTAATGCCATGCCCTGTCACTGCTTCAAACATCTCGGGAAACAGCGTGACAATGCCTATCTGCACGACGATCTCCCCTTGTGCCGCTAGGCCAGATATTCCGGTTCCCAGTCGACGGTAATACTTTTTTCTTCCCGACTTACCTTGAGCACCACGCGCTCCGGCAGGTAAGGGATCAAGCGCTCTCTGCTGTCCACACTGCCTTTGCAAGGCTCTACTACCAGGACATCGTTGGCACCGGTTTCAAGCAGCTTGGACACATTGCCCAGCCATTGACCCTTGGCAGTCTCAACACGCATACCGATCAATTCATGCCAGTAGAACTCTTCCGGCGCCAGATCAGGCAGATCGCCTACCTGCACCGCAAGCTCCAGACCGGCCAGCGATCTGGCGGCATCGGGATCGTCGTAACCCACAAAGTGAGCAATCAAGCCCTTGCCATGCACTTTGCTCTGATCCATCTCGACCGGCTTCCACTCCCCGCCTGTGCGGGCCAGCAGATGCCTGAAGCCAAGAATATTGTCCTGCGGATCTGAATACGAAATCAGCTTTACCCAGCCCTTGATGCCGTAGAGGCGACCTATGCGCCCCATTGTCACCAGCTGCTGCTGATTCAGAACCATGCGATCAGGCTGCAGTGGTGGCCACTGATGACGCTTCTTTCACCAGTGCTGCAACGCGCTGGCTTGGCTGTGCGCCATTGCCGGACCAGTACTGGACGCGATCAAGATTGATGCGCAGACGTTCTTCCTTGCCCTTCGCGACGGGATTGAAAAAACCAATGCGCTCAATGAAACGGCCATCACGCGCATTGCGTTGATCGGTAACCGTGATGTAGTAAAACGGCTTTTTCTTGGCACCGGCGCGAGCCAGTCGAATAGTGACCATAAACTGAGATTCCTGAGTTAAGCATCCAAACGAAAACTGACCACGCCTCAACAACTTGCATACTTCAGTCATCGCAAGTGGATGACCCCTTCAAGTGCAGAGGCTGGAAAAAGGCGGGTATTCTATGTGAATTAATCCCGGGATGGAAGGAATGTTTCAAGATTTTCCCAGCATCCCGAAGCGCTAGAAACGAGGCGGTCCGCCGGCTCCCGGGAAACCGCCGGGGCCGCGCATGCCGCCAAGTCCGCGCATCATGTTGGCCAGGCCGCCGTTCTTCATTTTCTTCATGACCTTCTGCATCTGCTTGTGCTGCTTGAGCAGGCGATTGAGGTCCTGAATATCGGTGCCTGAGCCCACCGTGATCCTGCGCTTGCGGGAGCCGTTCAGAATGTCCGGGTTCATGCGTTCTTTCATGGTCATGGAATTGATGATCGCCTCCATCTTGCGGAACAGGGAATCATCGACCATCTTCGCAGCGCCGGGTGGCAATGCGCCCATGCCAGGCAGCTTGTCCATGATGCTGGCCATGCCGCCCATGTTCTGCATCTGCTTGATCTGCTCCTTGAAATCCTCCAGATCGAAGCCTTTGCCTTTCTTGATCTTGTTGGCGATGCGCTCAGCTTTCTCGCGATCAACCTTGCGCTCGACTTCTTCGATCAGCGACAGCAAGTCGCCCATGCCGAGAATGCGAGTGGCTATTCTGTCCGGGTAGAACGGCTCCAGCGCATCGGACTTCTCGCCCACACCAATGAACTTGATTGGCTTGCCGGTAATCTGGCGAACCGACAGCGCCGCACCACCGCGGGCATCACCGTCAGCCTTGGTCAGAATCACGCCGGTCAGCGGCAGCGCGTCATTGAAGGCCTTCGCCGTATTGGCAGCATCCTGGCCGGTCATCGCGTCCACAACGAACAGCGTTTCCACAGGATTGAGCACTTCGTGCAGGCGGCGGATCTCCGCCATCATTTCATCGTCGATCGCGAGCCGGCCGGCTGTGTCGACAATCAGCACATCCATGAACTTGCGCTTTGCATCCTTCAGGGCCGCCAGCACGATGTCTTCCGGCTTTTCACCGACGCTGCTGGGGAAGAACTCCACGCCGACATCCGCAGCCAGCGTCTGCAGCTGGGCAATCGCGGCAGGGCGGTAAACGTCCGCACTGACGACCATCACTGTTTTCTTCGGGTTCTGCTTCAACCACAGCGACAGCTTGGCAACGGTAGTGGTTTTACCTGCCCCCTGGAGACCTGCCATGAGAATGACGGCGGGCGGCTGAGCGCGCAGATTCAGGGCCTCATTGGCGACCCCCATGACTGCCTCGAGCTCCGCCTGCACGATCTTGATGAAGGTTTGACTTGGGCTGAGACTCTGGGACACCTCCTGCCCGACAGCACGCTGCCTGACCCGCTCAATGAAGTCCTTGACGACGGGCAGCGCCACATCCGCTTCAAGCAGCGCACGGCGGACTTCCCGCAGCGCATCCTGGATGTTGTTGTCGGTCAGTGTTCCCTTGCCGCTGATCTTGCGCAGGGCACCGGAAAGTCGTTCGGTCAGGCTTTCAAACATAGATCACTTCCGTCAAATGTGTCGTCATCGGCTTGCGGGTGAAATGCAAAGTGGGCGCGATTATAGCCAAATACGCCGGCATGTTCACTGTCGGGTCACGCTGGAAAATATCGCTTCTACCCCCCTGCTACATATGAGAAACTTTCGCAACAAATGGCGAGTCCATGGCATTCCTCACAGCTCGCAGCAGATCCCCCAGAGACAACAAATGCAGCCAAGCACCTTCGCAGGACTGATCGCCGTACTGTTCTATCTGATCAGCCTGGTCTTTCAGGGCCGCCATTTGCAGGCAGATGTGCGTACCGCCAGCACCACCAGAACTGTATTTGTATTCGGCGTGCTTGCCGTACTGGCCCATGCAGTCAGTGCAGGCGGCGTCATCCACAACAGCGCCGGGTATCACTTCGGCATCGTCGAAATCAGCACACTGATCTGTGCCGCCATCTCGCTGCTCGTGCTGATCAGCAATCTGCGCAAGCCACTGGGCGTCCTGATAATGGGCCTGTTCCCACTCGCCATCGTGGCAATTCTGGCGTCCATCTTCATTCGCAGCACCTATCCGCCGCGGCCGCTGGAGCCGGGCCTCGCCGGCCACATCCTCGTATCGATCCTGGCCTACAGCATGTTCACCATCGCCGCGCTGCAAGCAGGCTTTCTCGCCTTCCAGAACTATCAGCTGCGCCATCGCCATGCAGCCAGTGTCATCAAGCGCTTCCCGCCATTGCAGGACATGGAGAGCTTCCTGTTTGAACTGCTGTGGGCGGGACAGATACTGCTGAGTCTCGGGATTGTGGCGGGCTTCATCTTCGTGGAAGACATGTGGGCACAGGGCCTGCCCCACAAGACAGTATTCTCGCTGCTGGCCTGGACTGTGTTCTCCGTCCTGCTGTGGGGGCGTCACCAGCGTGGCTGGCGTGGCACGACTGCCATCCGTGGCACCCTGATCGGCTTTGGATTGCTGATTCTGGGCTTCTACGGCTCCAAGTTCGTCCTCGAATACATCCTCTCCTGAGATCACTCGCTCTGGCGGCTGATACGCACCTCGTCCGCGGGACCAGGCTCCAGATTGTGAAGGCTGCGGCAGCTCACATGCGTGCCGGACACGCCAGCATCCGCCAGCGCCAGTCCCACCAGATGCGTCTTGCCCACCAGCAACTGCCAGAACTGCCAGCGCGCTGGCTCATCCGGGCGCTGTTCATCAAACACGATGCGCAGTGACGCCTTGTCCAGAGTGAAACTGAACTGTCGTAGCGGAATCGCCAGCCCTTTTCCGCAGGCTTTGATGTACGCCTCCTTGAGGGTCCACAGGTCGAG
>CAYWMC010000006.1:15069-21222 GCA_964459345.1 uncultured Klebsiella sp.
CGTCGGGGAAGCAGCCGCTGAGAATGGTGCGAATTGCCGCTCGCGTGATCACGAATTGCTGCCGCACCGAAGGTACCTGCAGGCGACTCATGCGCTCCAGCTCCGCTGGCGACAACAGTGCCAGATGTGCGCCAGCATCCTCTTCCTCATTGCGCACACACCACAGTTGAATCTCATTGGCAGCCGGCATCAGCATGGTGCTGTGCCATCCGCGGCTGCGGGTTCAGCGCCCATGGAGAGCACGCGATTGCGCCCAAGTCTTTTGCCTTCATACATCAGCAGATCAGCGCGCTTGATGGCAAGCTCCAGAGGTTCATCCAGAAGACGCTCAACAAGTCCGAAGGTCATGGTCACATGCAGCCTTGCACTCTCGTAGGTGAACTCAAAACCTTCGATTTCAGAACGCAGATTCTCGAGAAACTCCTCGCCCTGCTGCCGCGTGAGGCGCGTCATCACGATACAGAACTCCTCCCCTCCCCAGCGTGCCACGTTGTCTCCGGAGCCCAGCCTGCGCGCGATGATGCGAGCCACTTCCTGCAATATGTAGTCGCCACAATGATGCCCATGGCTGTCATTGAGCTCCTTGAAATGATCCAGATCCGCCATGACCACCAGCGCCGGCTGGAACATCGTATCGAGCTGTGGCACATCGGCAACCCAGTCCATCAGACCACGCCGGTTGGGCAGTTGTGTAAGCAGGTCCGTGTCTGCCAGCCTGCGAATTTCACTCATCGCCTGCTGAATCTGCGTGACATCATTGAGCAGCACCAGCGTACCTACATTTTCGCCATGGTAGCCCTGAATCGGCACACTGCTGACATCGAAAATCTGTGTGGTCTGCAGGCTGCTCACACGCCCTTCCCAGCGCTGCGCTTCGCTGCTCAGCAGAGTGCAATCGAAATTGTGCGCAAAGACTTCGTCTACTTCGACTCCCACCAGTTCGTCAATCGTCGAGCCTGCTATCTTCGCGAAAATCGGGTTCACATCCGAGATCCGCTGCATGTTGTTCAGCACCACCACCCCGATGTTGATGTTGCGGAACACCAGGTCGCGGGCGATCGGGGACAGGCGCAGAAAATGATAGTGCCGCGTGGCCACGCTGATCAGCATCGCGCTGAACACGAAGAACAGCGAAGTGGGATCAAAGCCTCCGCTGAAATCCACGTCCAGCACGTACAGCACATTCGCCACCAGGGGAAACACCGCGGCGATGGCAATCAGGGTGGACTGGCGCCTGTAGATGGCCGGCTGCTGCAGACTGGCGTGCACCAGCAGCACGGAGCCGGCCACCGTGTAGAGATAACTGCACAGCAATATCTGCACCCAGAACGCGATGCCGTACTCGAACTCAAGCACCCAGTAATTGTCACGCAGTACCAGCACGGTGCTCTCGTAGAACAGGGAATGGGATTCCAGTGTCGCGACAAGCAACAGCGTCATGGTGGGGATCACCAGCACCAGCGTCGTCACCAGCGGTGTCAGCCAGCGCGCAAACCCCGCGTAATGAATGGCAAAGAGCAACCAGAACACCACGCCGCAGACTACCCCGAGATACACCACCCGCTGAAAGGCCAGCTGCCATTCCAGGGTGGTGCCGATATTGGCCAGCAGTTCCCCCGCGCTCCACAGCGCAAAGCTGAACAGCACGCCCAACCAATGCATGGCGGTGCGATCGACCAGTTTGCCGCGACTGCCAATCCCGATCACCAGTGCCAGCACGCTGGCAAGCAGGTAGAGATAGTTGATCGCTGGAAACTGGAAACTCATGGCAGGTGCCTCATCCCAGCAGATCGTATTTGCGCAGATAGCCGCGCAGCTGGTGGTAACTCATCTGCAGGAAGTCGGCGGCCTTGCGCTGATTGAACTGGGCGCGCTTCATGGCCTGCTTGAGCAGCTCGATCTCGTATTGCTGCACATGGCTCACGAAGTCCAGCGTTTCCAGTTCAGCAAGGTCCGGTGCGGCCGTGCCTGACGAGGCACTGGCAACTGCCGGTGCCTGGCTGGCGGGCGAGTCTTCGGTGAATGCCGTATGTGTCAGCCGGTAGGGCGACTCGAAGGGATTGAACACCAGATGGCTGATCGGCTTGTCAGGGCTCTGGTACACCGCGCGTTCCACCACGTTCTTCAGCTCGCGCACATTGCCTGGCCAGGTATGGGCGAGCAGCATGCGTTCCATGTTGGTGGTGAAGCCATGAAAGTAGTCGCCGCCAAGCTCCTTCACCATGCCGACGGCAAAGTGCTGAGCCAGCACCAGAATGTCCTCGGCGCGCGCCCGCAGAGGGGGCAGCGTGATGACATCGAAAGCCAGCCGGTCCAGCAGATCTTCACGAAACTTGCCGCGCCTTGCCAGACTGGGCAGGTCCTCATTGGTAGCCGCCACAATGCGCACATCCACCTTCAGAGTCTGGTTGCCACCAAGACGTTCCAGCTCGCCGTATTCGATGATGCGCAGAATCTTTTCCTGCACAGGCATGGCGGTGTTCGCCAGTTCGTCCAGGAACAGGGTGCCGCCGTCGGCACGCTCGAAATAGCCCTTCTTCTGCGCTGTCGCACCGGTGAAGGAACCGGCCTCGTGACCGAACAACTGCGACTCCAGCAGCGTGTCGCTGACGGCAGCACAATTGATCTTCAGAAAGTTCTGCTGCCAGCGGCGGGAGAGGAAGTGCAGACGCGCAGCGATGAGCTCCTTGCCAGTGCCCCGCTCGCCCACAATCAGCACGGGTTTGCGCAAGGGCGCTACCCTCGAGACGTGCTCCTGCATTTCCAGAAAGCTGGCGGATTCTCCGATCATCCGGGGCGCTGAACTGTCAGAGGGCATGGCGGCATCCTGCAAAATTGGTTTCGCCGAAAATACCACCAGTTGAGGATTTTCACCACGTCGCGTGCCGGCCTCACCGACATACTTGAATAATATTCTTTCTTTTCAAATAGATAAAATCGCTCTCATGGCTGGCACAGAACCTGCTTCATTGCTCACATTCGCAAAACCAATACACAAGAAGACACAAGCCACGTCGCATGCTCTCTTGCAGCCAGCGACACGACCCTGACAACAGTCATCAAAGGAAACCCGACCCATGAGCATCTTTTCGCGTTTGTCCGACATCATCAATTCCAACATCAGCTCTCTGCTGGACAAGGCCGAGAACCCTGAAAAAATGATTCGCATGGTCATCCAGGAAATGGAAGAGACCCTGGTGGAAGTGCGCAGCGGCACGGCCAAGGTCATCGCCGAGAAGAAGACCCTGCACCGCCGCGCCGAGCAACTGCGTCGTCAGGCCGAGGAATGGCAGAGCAAGGCTGAACTGGCCATGAGCAAGGACCGCGAGGACCTGGCAAAGGCTGCCCTGGTGGAGAAGGCCGCCGTCATTACGACAGTGGAACTGCTGGACAGCGAAATGCTGAAGCTGGACGAGACTCTGGACAAGCTGAGCCATGAGATCGATCTGCTGCAATCCAAGCTCAACGATGCACGGGCGCGCCAGAAGACCATCGTCATGCGCACAACAGCCACGCAGTCCCGGGTGGACGTGAACCGCCAGCTGCACAATTTCAATATCGACAATGCAATGAACAAGTTCGAGTATTACGAAAAGAAGATTGATCTGATGGAAGGCCAGGTGGAGAGTATGACCCGTGAGAGCAAGGGCCTGCACAGTGAATTCGAAGAGCTGGCCCGTCAGGAGAAGATTGACCTGGAACTGCAGGCCATCAAAAGCAAACTCAACAAGTAACGCCTAGTGCCAAAGGGCTCAGTCAATGGAATTCTTTGAATTTGTCATCGTGCTGGTGGGAATGATCGGCGGCTTCATCACCGTATGGACGTTCATTCTCTACCAGCGCAAGGAAAAGAAAGTGCGGCTTTCCAGCGAGACGGAATACGACATTCGCGAGCTTTCTGCGATTGCGCGCTCGCTGAGCGCGCGCATCGACACCCTGGAAGCCATCCTGGACGCGGAAGTGCCCACCTGGAGAGAGCAGAATGAGCTTCCGCACTAAGCCCTTCTCGCTGAACGAGGAACGCAAGCGCTTTCTGGGCGTCTGTGCCGGACTGGCTGACTACATGGAGGTGCCAGTCGTTCTGGTGCGCATCATCGTGGTACTGGCCTGCCTGGCCTGGCCGACACTCATCGTGGTGTATTTCATTACCTACTGGTGGCTGAAACCCGACGGCGCCGGCAAGGTGCGCACCTATGTCTCCGCCACGCGAACGGCCGAGCACTTCCGCACGCTGGACTATCGCAAACCCATGTACCGGGGCCGCGACGTCAGGATTGCCGGTGTGTGCAGTGGCATCGCCGACTACCTGGAGCTGCGCACACGCACTGTCCGGATCCTCGCCCTGCTGTCGTTCTTCGTCTTTGGGCCGTTCTCGTTCTTCGTGTACGGTGTGCTGTGGATTGCGCTGGAGAAACAGCCGCAGGACTACGTGGGGTTCAATGCCCAGCGCAAACAGGCCAGGATGCAGGCGCGGCATCCGGGCGCCGCCGGCAGCCAGAAGCAGGACGCCACGGCTGAAAGCACTCCGGAAGCCCAGGCGCGGGATGCTGAAGAATCCATCGCCATGTCGGTCAGAGAGTGTGCGGCGGCCCTGCACGCCGTTGAAAACCGCCTGCGCGATGTCGAGGCCTTCATCACCTCCAAGAAATTCCGGCTGCACTGCGAGATCAATCGCATCTGAGCCACCGTTTTCCTGCGCTCCCCGACATCCCCCGTCAGTGGGGGCGCAGGGCTCTTCCCGTCCCCCGGGCAAGCGGCTACACTCCCGCCCAGTGTTTGCCCATCAGCTGCCCAGACTCCCGGACGCCCGACGCGATGCCCGCATTCAAGCCCTTTCTGCACGCCAGCCTGCTGTGTCTCGCCAGTGCCGCACTGCACGCCCAACCCTCGGAATCCCTGCAACGCCTGCCTCTGGACGTGCTGGACGTGCGTTCGCCGGTGGAGCGTGTGGCCGGAACGCCAGGCAGCATGCGCATCACTGACCGCAGCTGCCGCTCGGCGCCGCTGACGGAAGTGCGCCGCCGTATCGTCGACACTGCCGTGCAGGAGTGGGCGTACTTCGGTTTCGGGGTGGACGACCAGGCGCGCGTCGAACCCACTACGCAACCCATGCCGCGGGGCGCATTCGCCCGCCTGAGCGCCACCGAAAGCGCCCGGCTCGCAAGCACCATTGCCGGCTACTGGGCCGCGACCCCCGACAGCGACTGGATCCTGCAGCGCCAGAATGCCAACTGGAACACCGAGGGCAGCGGCGCCCGCTGGCGCGATGCCTGGTCGGCGGCCTTCATTTCCTGGGTGATGTGCGAAAGTGGGCTGGGCAATAACGAGCAGTTCCGCCGCGCCATCGCGCACCACACCTATATCGACCAGGCCATACGCGCCGCTGACGGGCGCGATTCCGAGGCGGTGTACACCGCGCATGACCCGGGCGATGCGGCCATCGAGCCCGGCGACATGCTGTGCCGGGGCAGTCGTCCCACCTACAGAACGCTGGCCGAGCGGCGCGCCCAGCTGGGTGCCGGCGCCCGCACCCATTGCGACATCGTGGTGAAAGTGGACGCCGAGGCGCAGAAAATCATGGTGATCGGCGGCAATGTGCGCAGTTCCGTGCGCATGAAGGTCCTGCACGCGGTGCAGGAAGAAGGTCAGGCACTGCGCCCGCTGTCGGACAACGGCCGAGCGCTGTTCGCCCACCTCAAACTGGAAGCCCCGTCCATTGCGCTGGATGCCCTGGACAGCACGCCGACGCTGCAGGCGCGGCAGTGCGGGGCGCCAGGGCAGGCGATTTCCGGCCTGGCCCTCAATGCGCCGCTTCCTGTCAGGACAGCCTGCTAGTGACGTGCTGAACGTCGTTTTTGTGGAGCACTGACCTAGTCGAGTGTGCCCGACAGCACATCGCTGGTGACAAACGCTTCCGTCAGCTCGGGCGAACACAGCTCGATGAAGTGATAGGCAAAGCGGCGCATGAAGTGCCCGCGCCGCACGGCAATGCGCGTGACATTCTCGCCAAACAGATGAGAGGTATCGAGCAGCCGCAGACTCGCATCCCGCACAGGATCGAAAGCCACCGAAGCGACAATTCCCACTCCCAGCCCCAGCTCCACGTAGGACTTGATCACATCTGCATCCAGCGCGCTGAGCACGATGTCGGGC